>CAZILR010000051.1:0-11528 GCA_964539995.1 uncultured Planctomyces sp. | reverse complement strand
GCCGAGCATCGCCGAGTCGATCCGCAGAATCGTTTGCTGGCTCGCGCGCCTCGGTATCGGCTGGATGCGGAGACGCTGCGCGACTCCGCGCTCTTCGCCAGCGGCTTGCTGGCGGAACGGATCGGCGGGCCGAGCGTCAAGCCGTATCAGCCAGCCGATCTCTGGAAGGCGATCACCTACGACACGAAGAGCACTCAGGAATACGTCTTCTCGACGGGCGACGGCCTGTACCGACGCGGCTTCTACACCTATTGGAAGCGACAAGTCCCGCCGCCGAGCATGTGGCAACTCGACGCCCCGACCCGCGAGACCTGTACGCTGCGCCGCCAGCGAACGAACACGCCGCTGCAAGCGCTCGTGCTCCTCAACGACACGCAGTTCGTCGAAGCCGCGCGCGTGTTGGCTCAACGAGTGTTGTCCGAAGCGCCGGCCTCCGATCGTGTGGGCATCACCGCCGCATTCCGCCGAGCGATCGCCCGTGAACCTGTCGATCCCGAGGTGACGGCACTGCTGCGGTTGTTGTCGGCCGAACGCAGTCGATTTCAGAGAGATGGCTCTGCAGCCGACTCGCTGCTATCCGTCGGCGAATGGCCGGTGCCGGCCGAGATGAATCGCTCCGAATTGGCGGCGTGGATGGTGTTGGCCAATGTGCTGTTGAATCTCGATGAAGCATTAAGCCGCGAGTAATCTCTGCGAAAAGATTATCCACGCAAAGGTGCGAAGGCCGCGACAGCTCGCAAAGAATTCCATCAGAAGACGTGAGGCGTGTGCGGTCATGAGCAGCGCCGTTGTCGAGCCGAATCTCGAACCTCTTTGCGTTTCCTACGACGAATCGCAGAAGTTAGAGCGCTTCCACGCTGGCTGTCGCGGAGCTCGTGAGAGTTCCGGCCTGAAACCTCACGACGTCAGCGAACTTTTGCCGCGACATCCGAACGGGGACCGCTCTTAGCCGCGCGGCGTTAAAGTTCCGCGGGGGTAAATACTAGAAATTTAGTATTGCGGAGTCGGACCAACCCGCTAATCTACTACTTGAATAGTATTTTGAGTCGAAACTCTTCTGGAACTCCCTTCTGTGGAGTGACCAGGCTGACTTGTGAAGAGGGGACATGATGGCTCGCTCGGCGTCCAAGCATCCGACGGAGTTGGAATTAGAAATCCTCAAGGTTGTGTGGCAGATCGAACCCACGACCGTGCGTCATGTGCGTGATGCGCTCGCCAACGTGCGCGATCTGGCCTACACGACGGTCATGACCGTGATGTCGATCATGGCCGACAAAGGCTATCTCAAGCGGAAGAAAGACGGCCGCAGCTACGTCTACGAAGCGGTCTATCGCGAGCAGAAAGCCAGCCGCAACATCCTGCAAGACGTCGTGGACCGCGTCTTCGGCGGCTCGACCACGGCCGTCATGCAGCATCTGCTCGAAACGTCCGAGATCGACGATGAGGAGTTGAAGCTGATTCGCTCGCTGATCAACCGTAAGACGCGCGAACGGAAGTGAACGTAGCCGTCATCGCTCCGCGTGACGAGCCTTATGGAAATAGACGTCGTCAACAATGACGGCATCAAACGAGTCCAGATATCCAGCGAGAAAAGGCTCATCACGCGGAGCGATGATGGCTACATAGGAGATCAACATGCCTGCCTGGCTTCAACGAGATTGGTGCTCGTCGTTCGTACTCGCGCTGGGGCACTTTTTGTGGCAAGGAACATTGATCGCGCTCGTGTTGGCGATTGCTCTGCGAGCCACGAAAACCGTTGCAGTGCGGTATTGGTTGTCGCTCGCCGCACTGTTGCTGATGGCGGTGTCGCCGGCCGTGACGCTCGGCTGGTTGCTGCGTCCCATGAATCACGTTGTCGCGCTCGACGCTCAGCCGATCGTGCGTGAGGAACCCGCGCCGACGTCGTCAATCGCCCCGGCCACATCAATTGAGGAACCCTCCGACGTGGGGCAGGTTTCCAACTTGCCCGTGAACCCACCAACCACACCGCTCAATTTCCACACCGCTACCACGATCCCGCTGCCGGTCTCAGCCGATGACCGAAGCTGGTGGCAAAAGTTTGCTCCGCATCTGACGACGACCTATCTGTGTGGAGTCATGTTGATGTTGTTGCGGCTGGTGTTCGGGTTGTGGGGCGGTCGGCGGCTGCGGCGGCGAGTCCACTTGATTGACGACCCGTCGTTGTTGGCGGCGATGCGGCGGCAAGCGACGGCGCTCGGCCTGAAACTGCTGCCGGTGCTGGCGTACTGCGAACGAGTCACCGTGCCGACCGTGGTGGGGGTGCTCAAGCCGATGATCTTGTTGCCGCTCACGCTGACCAGCGGCTTGTCGCCGGAGCAGATGGAATCGGTGTTGGCTCACGAGCTGGCTCATCTGCGGCGGTACGATCATCTGGTCAATCTGCTGCAACGAGTGATCGAGTCGCTGCTGTTTTTCCATCCGGCGTTGTGGTGGGTCTCGCACCGCATTCGGGACGAGCGTGAGCATTGCTGCGACGATCTGGTGGTCGCCTGCGGAGCGATGCCGCTGGACTACGCGAAATCGCTGCTGGTCGTCGCGGAACTCAGCCGCGCGTCCGCTCGGCGTGGGTCTCCCGACCCCGCCGCTGGGGGTGGGTCACGCGCTGGGCGCGGGTCTCCTGACCCCGCCCTTGGCTCGGTCGGTGCGGTGAGTTTGCTGGCGACCGGTTCTCAGAAACCGTCGCATCTCCGCCAGCGGATCGCGCGGCTGTTGGGCGAATCGGCCACCCCGTCGCTGCGAGTCAGCCCGCGAGCCTTATTGCTCGCGATCGGTATTCCGCTGGTCGCCTTGATCGTGACGATTCAATCCGGCGCTGGGCGCGGGTCTCCCGACGACAGCGCTGGGCGCGGGTCTCCCGACCCCGCCCTCGCCCCGACCGCAGGTCTCCCGAATTCTGACGAACAACAGCGCACGACAGAAGGCGACGGAAGCGAATTCCTTACCCCAAAGTCGCTTGAAGCATTCCTGCCGAAAGACTTCGAGAAGACGACGAGGAAATGGGAAGACATCGTCGGTCGTCTTCGACAGGAAGAAAGCAAGTTTTCCAAAATCGAAGCGGTGATGAAAACGCGGCAAGAGCCGACAAGCAGCAGCCATCCACTCGTTCAAAAACATCTGAACCGTGTGGTCGAGACTGTCCGTAGAGTCGTGAGCGACGGCGAGCGATCGTACTACAAATGTAACGCAGAGCACCGTGACCCTTCGACCGGCGATAGCGTCCGATTTCTGACGGAGGAGACCACTCACGGGCGTTGGTTGCGCCGTCATTACGAAAGCAGTGGAAAAGACTCACCCACGCATAAAGACGACTCAGTGATCTTGTTGCCCAAATCAGAGCACCGACTCCGTCCACACACGGTGGCGTGCGCGGACTTTTTCACCGATCCGCCTAAGTCTCTTTCCGACCTTTTGACCGACGAGACGCCGGGACGTCGCAAGACTATCGAATTGCTTGGTGAGGAGCGGATCGGCGGCGATCGTTGCGTGAAGCTAAAAGTACGCGATGTCTCGTCCGGCCAGTTTAAGGGCTACTCACTGTTGTGGTTGGCGATCAAGAAAAATCTTCTCCCGATTCGCCGCGAGCTTCACGCCAATGACCCGCAATCCAATGTTCCGGTTGCTGTGACACTGACTACCGAACTGACAGAACTTCGCGCGGATTTCTGGTATCCCAAGAAAGTTGAAGGTTACTTGTCGCGACGATTGCCATCTGAGCCGAGTCAATTCAAGGTGGAACTTACGCCGACGACAATTATTGAAAAGGTTGTCCTTAACCCTGTGGTTGATCCAAAACTGTTCGAGAAGCTTGGTCAACCGCCGGGCGATGGGCGTGGGTTCAACGATTCTGCCAATGATTCGACAGGCAATAAGAATGGAGACCTTCGGTCCGACCAACCGGCGGGGTCGGGAGACCCGCGCCGAGCGCAAGTCGCGATCGCGTCCGAAGAGACGCCGAAAGAATATGGGCCGCAGGATTGGGGGCAGTGGTTTATCAATACAGTCCAGTATCGAAAGCGGAAGGACGGCAGTTACTCGTCGGAATCATTCAAGCATCTACGAAAATGGGTAATCGACGATCTTTCTGGAGAACCGAACGCGCCAGGGGCGGCTGAAGCGCGGGCTTGGTTGGAAGCGACCGCTCCCGACAAGAATTGGGCGGAAGAAGACTTCCAATCGCTGGTCGAGCGGATCGGGACATGGAGACTCTCCGTCATCCAACGTGCGCTGCCTGACGAAGGAGCCGCCGGAAGGAGTTTTCCCAAGCCGGGGCGGCCAGCAACGGCCGATGAACTGCGGAGCATCAGCTTTGGACGGGCGGCCGAGAACGGCTTACGCATCGCGTGGGTGTTCGATCCGGCGAAGAAAAACTACGCGATTGGCGAAAGCCTCAAGTGCCGCGTGATGCTACACAATTCGGGAAGTCAGCCCGTCCAGTTTGTTGCGTGGGATGTTCTCGACGGTGTTTGGACCATTCGCGACGCGACGGGAAAACCGATCCAGTCGGAAGACGTCGATCACCGCCGTTTTTGGAACTATCCAAGAATGGCAACTTATCAGCGTTATCGACTGGCACCCGGTCATGTCGTGGAGATTCACGGCAAGGGAATCGGCATCGGAGAGGCGGACCATTCCGCGGCGAAGAATCAGGCCGCCATCTGGCGGATCATCCACGCCCGTGCCGGGGACTCCGTGGAGATCAGCGTCGAAACCAAATTGGACTTGGTTCACCGCTCGGGTGAGTTTTCATTTGATGGATTCACCGTTGACGAATTCCCCGAGGAAAAGGCTCGCGACTGGTCCGGCTCGCTCCGGTCCGGCGAAGTGAAATTCAACATTGTCGCGGCGGCTGCGAAAGACGTGCGACCCGATGCCGCAACGGGAGACCTGCCGTCGAAGGATCGAGCCATTTCGCCGCCGAAAGGACTGGAGTTCCTGACGCCGTATCCGAAGCTGCATGGCTTGTCGCTCGACATGACCGAGTCGCGGTTCTTGGAGATCGTCAAGCAGCAGGAGTTGAAGACGATGAAGACCGACGAAGGGGACAAGACCGCGTATCACATTGGGCTCGGTGATGGACTCACGCTGATCGTGATGTTCCGCCAGGATGGCACTTGCCGAGGCATTCAGCGAATTCGCGGTGAGGAAGAGAAAGTCTCAGGCGAGACATCTGAGGCTCGGGTGTTGCGAAAACCGGCGTTACTCCTGCCCGATCATTGGATCGTGCAGGCGGTGGGGTTTGGTCACGAGGGCAAAGAGCTGGTCACGGCATCGAATCAGAGCTTCATCACGATTCGGCGGTGGGATGTGGTCAACAAAAAATTGATCAGCGAGATCAAGCTGCAAGCGGACAAGCATGGGCGAGCGGTTCGCGACGGGACGTTGATGTTCTCCGGCGATCGGCGGCGAGTCGTGGCGGCGACTGACGAATACGTCGGGATTTGGGACGCAACCACGGGCAAACTGCTCAAACAACTGCCGTTCCAGACGAAAGAGGGCATCTATTCCTGTGCCATCGACATGCTGGATGCCACGCCAGATTTTTCGGTGATCGTCGGCCATCGGGCGCTGCCCGGACGCTTAACGCTGTCATTCGACGCGCATCTGATTGTTTGGGATGGCCTCTCTGGCAACGTCTTGCAAACCGTGATCGACAAAGGGGCGACGGACTTGAAGGCCCTTGATTTGTCCACGGACGGGAAACGGCTCGTCACGACCAACGGCGGCGGAGCGAAGATTTGGGAGACGAGCACCGGTCAGTTGCTGCGCTCCATTCTCAACGACAACACGGGCCGGAAGCATTCCGAGCCGGATGTCTCCAGCCAGTACACGAGTCATGTTTGGAGCGTGCAGCTCTCGCCCGATGGCCAGCAGCTCGCGATGGGGGACATCCTGGGGGTGAAGTTGCTCGACGCGACTTCGGGCAAGCTGCTGCAACAACTCGAAGGACCGTATCGCTACAGCAGTAGTGGGAGTCCGGGTTTGGTTTTCTCGAAGGATGGCCAGTGGCTCGCACGACTCGGCACGCAGGAGAAGGTTGTTGTTAATGGGGACAAACACCGCTATGTCGTGCCGATCTGGTCCACGCGAACCGGCACGAGACTTTTTGAACTGCACACCGAAGCCAATGACGCCACGTTCTCTGACGACGGCCAACGCCTGGCCGTTGTGTTCTCCGACATGCAGCAGGCTCTCTCCGTGTGGCCGTTGAGCGGCGACGCGGCCAACGTCGAACAAACCGCCGGCCCCGGACCTCATTCGCGGCAAGACCGAGTGGAAGAGAACGGCCACTACGTCGGCAAGACGGCGGCGGAGTTCATCGACAAGTTCCAGCCGACGTGGGGCGATACGAAGCTCGGCCTGCAATACGGCATCGCTCTGACGAAGCCGCAACAACGAAAATTCCGCAGCGGCGAACGAGTCCCGCTGGTCGCCTTCTTCCGCAACGCCAGCGACAAGCCCATCAAGTTCGACACCGCTCCCGACTTCTTTGGCAACACGCCGAAGGTGTTCAACGCGAAGGACGAGCCGATCGCGCTCGAGAACATCCCGCTGCTCGGACACATCCCGCACTACCACGAACAGCTCGCACCCGGCGAAGCGCTCGGCCCGTTCTACTTGAGCGTCGGACTCGGTGAGAACCCGCGTCCCGGCCAACAGCACTGGTATCCGTATTTCAAGACGCCAATCGCGGGCCAATACAAGCTGACGCATTCGGTCTCGATCAACGTCACGAGTTCCAAAGAGAGCGATCGCTCAAAACGCGATGACGTCACGAACAGTCCGATTGAGTTTGAGATCATCGACACGCCAAATGGCGGAGCGAAAGGGGACTAAACCGACCCACCATCCGGAATCGGCAACGTCATGGCGTTGACGAGATAATTGAGTTCATCCTGCACCTCAACCGGATCATCGACGGTGGTGGCGATGCGATCGACGACGACCTTTCGGAAACGCTTTCGCAGACGATGCACGGCGACTTTGAAGGCTCCATCCGACAGGTTGAGCGAGCGAGCCGCATCCATTGCGGTGTCGTGGCTGGAGGGAGTGACGAGCCAGCGTTGCAGAACATCGAATCGCGCGAGTTCTCCGATTGAGGCCGCTTCGTTACGGAGTTTGTCGATGGCTTGCTCGACGACCGCGAGCGCCCATTGACGATCGAAGTAAGCATCGGGAGGCAAACCACTCGGATCGGCGATGGTCAGAGGCTCGTCTTCACGCACCGGTTGATCGAGTGACTGCGGTGTTTGGCCGCCGCCACGTTTGAGAGTCTGTTCGCGGTCCTGCCGATCGCTGAGAAAATGCTTCACCGCTCCGAGCAAATACGACCGAAAGCGGCCTCGCGTGCGATCCACGTTTCCGAGGCTGTCCCCTTCCAGCAGCTTCGCGAAGAACTCGTGCGCCAGATCACGAGCATCCTCCGCTCCATCGCGATATCGCCGCACGAAGAGTTCGACGGGGCCGTAGTACGTCTCGCACAGCTCACGCAACGCTTGCTTGGCTTCGGGCGTGCTGCCTCGCGCCGAGACGACCTGAGTCCAGCTTGTCGTACGGAACGAGTTCGCAGGACGATCAGGCATGAGGGCGATTCTTGAGGAGGAGGCTTGATCGACAGCTCACCGCGAATGCCACCAGCGAACCGACGAGGGCAGGAACGAATCCGTGGATCGCCAGTGCAATCAGCGTGGATACGGGATACTCCGGCTTTCCCGCGACCAGCACATATCCGACGAGTCCCGCATAAACGCCAATCGCCGAGGCCCATCGTTGCCGCGATGACCACGCCACGGCAAATGCCAAGAGGCACGCGGCGGCGTGCAAGAACAGCGGCCAGTCCGATCGAAACGGGTCGGCGTTTCCGAGGACCAGTTTCCGCAGGATCGGAATGCTCGCACCGAGAGTGGCGCTCACGGCGAGTGCAATGACCGTGTGACGGAGCGGCGATTTGATCGACTTCGAGAAGTTCATGGCGTTTTTATGTAGCCGTCACCGCTCCGCGTGACGAGCCTTGAAAGTTGGATGATGACCGCTTCGAGACATTTGGAGCCAATCCATGTAGGCTCGTCACGCGGAGCGGTGACGGCTACTTTGAGGCAGATGCGCGAATTTCGATCGTGTTGTCGTCGTCGTTGATGATCTCGTATCGGACCCCGGTTCGCACAGTCTTCTGTGTCTCCGTGGGCGGGGCGGCGCGAGTGGCGTCGTTGAATTTGAAACGGCCGTCGTGCATCAGGTCGAGGGCGGCATGAGTCAGTCCCTTGGGGACTCGTAACTCAAACAGGCCGGGTTGATTGGCCACGGGATCAAAGCGGCCGCGCCAGCGTTGGCGTTCGGACTTCGGCGACAGGCCGTAGAATTCAGCGTTCACGTCGCCGGGCGTGCCATCGACGTTGAAGCAGCGGGCGGTCAGCTTCACGGAACTGACGGGGGTGAAGTCGATGTTGATCTCTTCGAGCGGCACGGTCGTCTCGGTGGGCTTGAGCTGATCGGGCGAGAACACGGCGAAAGTCGGGAGATAAACGTCGGGGAGCTTCTCCCCTTTGCGTTGCCATGCGCCGGTCCAGCCTTCACTGATGACGCGGACATCCGTGCCGAGCAGCAGCGGCGGCAACTCGAAGCGACCTTCGGGATTGGTGCGTACTCGCACAAGCGGCTTTTCCATGCCGTGATAAACGCTGTCGTCGCCGTTGCCCTGCACGACGATATCACGCACTCCGCGACCGGCAACGTCGAGCACTCGCCCACGAATGCGAACGCCCGGTTCGAGGCGCACGACTGGCTGCTCGCCGTAGCCTTTCGTGATCGGGCGCGACTGCGGGATCGCGTGAGTCGGCATCACGAAGACGCGATGCTCATCGCGCGACGGAACCCGCACTTGATAGCGGCCGGCATCGTCGGTGCGTGCCAGCGGAGCGAAGCCCAAGTATTCGGGATACTGCATCGCGACCTGAATCGGGACGTTGCGAGCGGGCGAGCCATCGACATCCAGAACCTGACCGGTCACGACAAACCCGCGCTTCAACTTGATGCTGCCTAATTTCTTTTGCGTCTCGGCACTGTCTCGTTCCGATTTCAACACGACCCAATCGCCGAACGAACGGTCGATGACAAAGTCGCGATGCCACACCGAGCGTTCGATGGCAACGTCTCGCCCTTCGCAGGCCATTGGAAGGATGACCGGAAAGTGCCCGTCGGCATCGGTCGTGACGCGACGTTCCGCCAGCAACGGAATCCTCTGCCCGTCCGCACGAGCCAGCGCGGCTTGCTTCTCCCAATCGTACTCGCGGAAACGCGAGATGATCTCCGCCCCCGCGACCGGCCGTTGAGTCTCCGCATCGAGCACCTGTCCAGAAAAGAGGATGGTATCCCCGTCCGCAGCGCTTGTTGACGGCGAGAAACCGGTGACTGCGGTTCCATCGGGGACCATTGGCGATGTCACAGCGGGCGGCTCAACCGTTTTGTAACGGGGCGAGGCCGGCGATCCGGTCGGCTCGTTGATCAACAGCGAATCGGGAGTTTGGCCTTCCGGAAGCACCGTCACGATGGCCCACACTCGCATGTGCGATTCGGTCTGATAAGCCAGGAGACTGGCTCCATGATTGAGACCAATGGAGAAGACATGACCTTCCGGTGGCGGCAGCGTCACCGCGCTCCGTCCCTCGTCGCTGGCCGGTCGGTATTCGAGCGGCACTCGCACGCGGCCGTTGCCTGTCAGCTTCGCTTGATAACGACTGACGATGACTGGCTCGGTTGGCTTGTCCGTCGAACCGTCATCCGTGAATAACTGAGCATTCTCCAACGTCAGCCAGACATTCCAGCCGGGGACGTTCTGCACGCTGTAGCCGAACGTGAAATGACCATTCTCCACCGCCGCTTGTCGAATCGTGACTTCAGTGGCAGACGAATTCGTCCAGACTCCTCTCACCGCGAGCCACATCACCACGATCACCAAGCAAGCCGCGAGCAACAGCCGGAGCATTGCACTTCGCGGAGTGGTTCCACCGGCTGCCGCTGCTCGCAAACACCACCAGGACTTGGCGCGATCAGGCTCAATGTCACCCTGTCGCGAGGCTTGAAGAAGCCGCAGCGATGCCGCGACTCCTCCCATGACAATCGCCATGAGTACACAGACGGCAAAACACAGACCAGCAAACTCTTCAAAGGAGCGAGCTGGAGATCCAGCAGCGGGCCAGCGGACCAGATCCAAGAGGATCGTGAGTCCGAAAAAACATGCCACTAAGCCCATTGCCTGACGCTGCGACCACTTGGCCGGAATGACGTCCAGAGGTTTCTCGTTGCCACCAGACTGCCGACGCTCACGATGAATGAACCCAAGTCCCAGCGGGATGAACTGAGCCAGCGCAAATCCCATGAAGATGAGAAATGTGTGCTGACCGATCGACGATCCAAATGCCCTGGAACGAAAGAAGTAGAACCAGGCCGGACCAGAAATGGCGAGAAAGAGCGAACTTCCCAACCTTTGAACGAGCAGCGACCTGTTTGTTCTTACGGGAGTTGGACTGGCGACATTGCAGGCGGAAGCCACTGCCGAGCGATAGACGAGGATCCCCGGAAAGAGCAACCCCGTCACGAACGCCGCGAAAAAGACCGCCGTCCAATACCCGCCGTTGGAACTGGTCACCACGCCGCCGCCAAGGAGAAACATCAGCACAAAAAAAACGCTCAGCGCGAGAAACAAGAAGCCACGCTGCCGTTCGTGGGGAGACACGGCTGGATTGGAAGCACTCGACGGCCCCACAGTGGCTTTGATGACCGGTTCCCGTCCATCCTTCACGGCGCGGATCGCCTCGCACCACTCCGAGACATGTTGGTTCACGCCGCTCAGTGGCGTCCAACGATCAGGTCGTGGCGTGAAGTAGAGTCGTTTCGTTTCGCCTTCTTGCTCATAGGTCACTTGCACATAGTCCAAGCCATGCAGGTTGACCAATGCCGGATAGCGTCCCACACTGACATCCTGGATTGCCGCGAACGGGATACTGATCTCTTGGGAGGGGACGAGGACGCCTCCGTGGCGAATCGTGAGTTGCTGGGCATTGATTGAGAACTGCGCGCCATAACGATGAAAGAACAACTGCCCCCAGAACGTCTTGAGTCGTTCTGGAGTCGTAAAGTGCCCATCACTGCGTAGTGGCAATCCGCCGATCGGCTTTGAAGACGGTCCTGTCGCAGAGTCTTGTACGAACGTCGTGACTTGCGTGCGAAACTCCGACGCTGTCTGGAATCGCAATTCTGGTTGTTGCTCCAACGCTCGCAGTACGACCTCGTCGAGCCGCACGTCGATTTGCACCTTCTTCGATGGTGGCTGCAGCTTTGATCCCGGCAACTCGCCGGTCAACATTTCGTAGAGCACGACTCCAAGCGAAAAAATATCCGCGCGATGATCGACCGACGCGGGGCGCTCGCGTTGTTCGGGAGCCATGTAGCTTGGCGTGCCGAGTACCGATTCTTGAGTGAGGTCTGGTTTCGTAGCCACGCTCGCCAGAGCG
>CAZILR010000050.1:11731-14967 GCA_964539995.1 uncultured Planctomyces sp. | reverse complement strand
GGTCACTGGGACACGCATCGCGAGAACACGAAAAGCCTCCGTGACTTGCTAGTGCCGAGCGTCGATCTCGCAATTCCCGCGCTGCTCCGCGATCTCGAAGCTCGCGGTTTGTTGGATTCCACACTGGTCGTGATCGCCACGGAGTTCGGCCGCACGCCGCGCATCAACGTGATGGCCGGCCGCGATCACTGGCCGAATGCGTTCTCGATCGTGATGGCTGGCGGCGGCATCAAGGTCGGTGGTGTGATCGGAGCGACCGACAAGATCGGCGCGGTCGTGACCGACCGTCCTGTCACTCCTCCGGACATGGCCGCCACGATTCTTTCGATGCTCGGCATCGACCCTGACACCGTGCTGCACACACCGCTGGGCCGACCGGTGCCGCTCGCGCTGGGCGGCAAGCCTGTGACCGAGTTGACTTGAAGTCACCCTCGGCCAGCACTGTTCAGAGTCAGGAGAAGAGGATGAATACGGAACGAGGAATACGGAAGTGAGAATCAATAATTGCCTGATCGTTCTGCATTCCGAATTCCGTATTCGCTATTCCGCATTCATTTCAAATCGAAAACTGATTCTCGCGTGTTTCGTGCTGATGACGTTCATTCCTGGGAGACAAGTCAGCGCGCAAGCCGTGCCCTCGAAGGAACCGTCGAGCACGCATATCTTCCCGGCCGGCGGCCGGCGCGGAACGATCGTGCCCGTTCGCATCGGCACTGAAGCGATGCCGCCCAGCGCGAACCTGCGACTGTGGGGCGATGGCGTCCGTGCGGCAGAACTGCTCGGCGAACGATCGAAGCCGCGTTACGAACCGTCCGCTCGTCGGCCACCACGCGATGCGGACGGGGTCGGAGCGAACATGAGTTACCCGACCGAATGGGGGTCGGAGTTCGCGATCGCGGCTGATGCCCCACTCGGCGCGGCCGCGTGGCGAGTCACCTGCGGTTGGGGCGGCACACGCGTGCGGCCGTTTGTGATCGGCGACTTGCCGGAGTTCATCGAAGCAGAATCCAACTCGACGACCGACCGAGCGGAACGAGTCACTCTCCCTGCGACCATCAACGGACAAATCGCCGGTGAACGAGACATCGACTGCTTCGTGTTCTCGGCCACTTCGGGACAAGTCGTCGTCGCGGATGTGTTCGCCGCGCGGATCGGCTCGCCGCTTGATCCGGTGGTCGAGTTGTTTGCGGCCGATGGTCCAAAAGTCCGCGCGGAAGTTCGCCGTGCTGCTGATGACAACATGCTTTCGTTTCGCATTCCGGTTGCGGGGGATTACGTCCTGCAAATCGCGAACGTCAGCTTTCGAGGCGGGCCGGAGTTCGTCTATCGAGTGACTCTCTCCGACGTGGCGCACGTTTCCAATTTGCCCGAAACGAACGGGCACGTTGAAAACGTGCCCCACGACAAACCTCTCTCGCTCCCTACGACGATTCAAGGCCGGCTCCTCACTGCGGCGAGCGAAGATTCATTCCGCATCGCGGCCAAGAAGGACGAGTTGATCGCCATCGAGTGCCGTCCCGCTTCGGCCTCGTCGATCGCGATGCCGATCGTCGCGATCGAAGACTCCACCGGCCGGACGCTCGCGAAGGCGTCGAGCGTTGAATCCGCCGATCGCGAATGCACTCTCGAATGGAAAGCTCCCGCCGACGGCGAGTACCGACTGCGTGTGCGCGACCTTCAGCACGGCACTCGCGGCGGCCCGGAGTTCGCCTATCGACTGTCAGTTCGCCAGGCTCAGCCGGATTTCCAACTGAGCGTCTCGGCGGATTACGCCAACGTGACTCAAGGAAGCCGCACCGACGTTGATCTCACCGTCAAACGCTTCGGCGGCTTCACCGGTCCCATCGAACTCGCGATCGCCGGACTGCCCGACGGCGTGACCTTCGAGCCGCTTCGCATCGCCGACAATCAAACGAGCCTCAAACTGGCGTTCAAGGCCATTGACGACACGCGGCCAACCGACGCGACCATTCGCATCAGCGGCAAGGCGATGATCGCCAACCAACCGGTCGAACGCATCGCCAACGTGTCGAGCCTCGGAGAAGTCCCCGCCGCCATCGCGAACACCGTGCAGCTCACCGTGCAGCACAAGCCGATCTTCAAGCTGACCTGCAACGAGGCATATCAGTACGGGCATCGCGGGACGATCTATCCCTACGCGATGCAGATCGAACGGCTCGGCGGTTTCGAGGGGGAGATCCATCTGCAACTTTGCGAGCGGCAAGTGCAGGATTTGGACGGCATCGAAGTGGTCGAGACACTGATCCCACCGGGCGTCACCGAGTTCAAGAACCGGGTTTACTTGCCAGAGACAATGCACTCCAGCGTGCAACATCACTGCCGACCGTACGCTCAAGCCTGGGCCACGTTCACCGACAAGTGGGGCCAGCGGCAATCGATGCTGACGATCTGCGACAAACGTAACATGATCCGCACGATGCCGACCGTCGTGAAACTCAAGTCGCTCGACGAGCATGTGACCGCGCGACCGGCCACGACGGTGCGCTGCCAACTGGTCTTAGATCGCACACCGAACTTCGACGGCGCGATGGAGATCGAATTGATCGAACCGGCCGCTCGCACCGGATTCACAGCCGACCGTGTGCGAATCGAAGCGGGACAAACTCGTGCAGAGATGGTGGTTCGCATTGATGAGTCCGCGAACTGTCCGCCTGACACGTCATTGAGATTCCGCGCGGTCGGACAACTGCGGGAAGACGTGACGGTCATCTCTGAGACCACAATTCCGATCCGAGACTAACCCGACGCGTCAGCGAGGGCGTCGTCACCGTTCGCCCTCGCTGACGCTTCGGGTTCGTGTGCGGGCTTCGTTCTCAGCTTGGAATCATTTCTTCGGCTCGACCTCTCGGAGTTGAGTCTTCAGCCACGCGGCGCGGTCCGTGGTGATGCCATCCACACCGAGTTCCACGAACTTCCGAGCAACAGCGACGTCGTTGACTGTCCAGACAAAAAGTTTGAGACCGGCGGCTTTGATCGGCTCGACGTAGTCGGGGGTCGGAGGAACTGAAAGGTCGAGGCCATCCGCATGAATCGCCTTCGCTTTGGCAATGAGTTCCTCGACCGTGGGAGCCAGCACGCTGGTTGTTTTGTCCTTCTTGACCGACACAATCCAGTACGCCGGATGCCGCGGCAGCTTGCGTTTGGCTTCCGCGAGCGACTCGGAGTTGAAGCTGATGATCGCAAGCTGATCCGGCCGTTTGCCGCAAGACTCGACG
>CAZILR010000050.1:0-11717 GCA_964539995.1 uncultured Planctomyces sp. | reverse complement strand
TTTCACGAGCGCCGGAACCGCTTCGGGGCCGGTCTTCAGTTCGATGAAGCATCGCCCGTGTTCGGGAATCGTCGCGAGTGCTTCAGCAAGCGTCGGCAGCTTCTCGCCAACGAAGCGTTCCCCCTTCCAGCGGCCGGCGTCGAGCGTTCGCAACTCGGCAAGCGTGCTGTCCTTGATCGCCTTATCGACGCCGGTCGTCTTCTTCGTATTCGGATCATGGCAAATGACGAGTTGCCCGTCCTTCGTCAGATGCACGTCGAGTTCGATCGTCGAGACCTCGCGTCCCCATGCCAACTGAAACGCTGCCAGCGTGTTTTCGGGAGCATCGAATGATTCGCCGCGATGAGCGACGAACTCGACGTTCGGGTCGGCGGTCAGGCAGAGCAGCATCACTGTGAGCAAGGCATTCATGGAGTCATCCGTTTCGTTGTGCTTCGTAGGGTGCGGTCGAGCATCGCGAGACCCACCAGGAAATGAAATCAATAGACCGGATCGTGATGGGTCTCGCGATGCTCGACCCACCCTACTGGAGATCGCTGAGCTTCACTCGTTGTTGCAACACGACTCCACCCTTTTCGTCACGGACTTGCAGGCGGATGAGCGGAGACGGCTGCGACCAGTCAATGTCGATCGCGCCGAAGTTCGTGTCGAAGTACGTCAGACCGACGCGGTACGAGTTGATCTCGTTCGCGAAACGGACTCCGGCCTTCGTCATGTTTCCGCTCGGAGCATTGAGGCTGCTCGATGTGACTTCGTAAAGCGGATAACCGATGCCGGCCGCGTCGGGAGCCAGTCGCATCATCTCAGCGAGGTGCCGGTCGCCACTGATGACGACGATCCCTTTGGCCTTCGTGTCGCGGATCAAGTTCAGCAGCCGCTTTCGCTCGAGCGGAAAATTGCCCCACGCTTCTGAGCCATGTTCATCGGGCAGCAGTTGGTAGCTGGAACAGAGGACGCGCACTTCAGCCGGCGTTTTGAGTTGTTGCTCCAGCCATTTCCACTGCGCATCACCGAGCACCGTCGCAGACGGATCGGTGTTCGGAGCGTACTTGCCTCGAAAGCCGTCGCCCGGCTCGCCGGGTTTGAAACCGGTCTTCAAGGGACTGCGAAAATAACGAGCATCCAACAAAATGATCTGCACCCGCTTACCCGGCGGGCCGAAGACTTCGGCGTGATAAACACCCTCTTGCTTGCGTCGCGGGCTGTCTTTCGGGACGTCGAAGAAGTCCTGGAATAACTGCTGCGATTCACGCTTCTTCGGGTAGTCGGCTCCGGCATCGTTGGCTCCGTAGTCGTGATCGTCCCACGTCGCGAGCACCGGACACGTCTGCTTCAATTTTTGATAGCCCGGTTGAGCACCCAGCAATTCCCACTTTTGTTTGAGCAACGCCATGTCTTCGGTGTCGCCGTAGATGTTGTCGCCGATGAACAAGAAAAGTTGCGGCTTCGTCTCGACAACCGCGTCCCAAATTGGCTGCGGCTTGTCCTGTTTCGCACACGACCCAAACGCGATCCGCTGCAGCGGCTCTTGAGCGCGAGCCAAAGACGAGACGCTCAGCAGAAATCCCAAGACGTAACACCAACGTGACATCACCGGCTCCTTCGTTGACAGAATCGGTTGAGAGATTCGGCATTCAGAAGTGCTCACTATGACGCCTCCGCAGATGGCGGCAACCGTCTCTGGACTCGGTGCTCCAACTCCAAGCCGCCGGCTCGCTGAAATGCGGGGAGCGAGATATTGTTTCCCGCATCGTCTCTTCTCACCCTGCCCATCGGGCTGGAACACCTGCCTTCGGAGACCTCGCCATGACCTCGCTCGCTCGTTGCTGGTTGTCGCTCGTCGTCATTGTTGCGTTCAGTGTTTCGGCGAATGCCGAGAACTGGCCGGGCTGGCGTGGTCCGCGCGGTGATGGCACCTGCACCGAGAAAGGGCTGCCGACAACTTGGGGGCCGACCGAGAACGTCGCCTGGAAAGTCAAACTTCCGGAGAGCGGCAACTCGACGCCGATTGTTTGGGGAGGCAAAGTCTTCGTCACGCAAGCGATTGAAAAAGAAGGCCGCCGCACGCTGATGTGCTTCGACCGCAACGACGGCAAACTGCTCTGGCAAAAAGGGACTGAGTGGAAAGACAAAGAGCCGACACACGGCACGAATCCGTACTGTGCCTCGTCGCCGGTCACCGACGGCGAACGAGTCTTCGCCTGGTACGGCTCGGCCGGGCTGTTCTGCTACGACCTCGAAGGCAACGAACTCTGGAAGCGTGACCTCGGCATCCAGAAACACATCTGGGGCTACGGAGCCTCGCCCGTGTTGCACGGCGATCTTTGTTACCTGCACTTCGGCCCTGGCGATCGGACGTTTCTCATCGCCGTCAACAAGCATACCGGCGAGACCGTCTGGAATCACGACGAGCCATACAACGAGAAAGGAACCTCGGAAGCCAAGTCGGGGAACCCCGATTACACCGGCTCGTGGAGTTCACCGATCTTCCGCGACATCGACGGCCGCAACCAATTGGTCATCAGCTTCCCCTTCCGAGTTTGCGGTATGGAGCCTGCGACCGGAAAAGAAATCTGGAACTGCACCGGCACAAACGCGCTCTGCTACACGTCACCGCTTTTCGCTGATGGCATTGTGGTCGCGATGGGGGGCTTCAATGGCATGTCCGTCGCTCTCAAAGCCGGCGGCAGTGGCGATGTCACCAAGGAGAATCGCATCTGGCGACATCCAAAAACCAAACAGCGCATCGGGTCAGGAGTGATCCACAACGGTCACATCTACATTCACAACGATCCCGGCATCGCCGAGTGCTTCGATCTGAAGACGGGCGAAACCGTCTGGGAGCAACGTCTGAACGGCGGCACGAATTGGTCCTCGGTGATGCTCGCCGACGGCCTGTGCTACACGATCACGCAAAAGGGAGACTGCTTCGTCTTCAAAGCCGACCCGAAGTTTGAACTCGTCGCGACCAACTCGCTCGGCGAGCAATCCAACTCGTCAATCGTCCCCAGCGACGGACAACTCTTCATCCGCACCTACCAGAATCTGTGGTGCATCGGTCAGAAGAAGTGAGGCGCGAGACATCGCTTGCGGAACAAACTCGCTCACGGCTTTGCCAGTTGCTCGCACATCTCTTCGAGGTGTTTCGACAGCGAGTCCCATGGGTTGTCGGCCTTGGGGTCGTTCGGACGGTATTGATCCTCGGTCACATACACCCAACGAGCGTACTTGCGGACCATCGCGAGCGTGGCCGGATCAAACTTCGGCTGCGAATACGCCAGGACACCTCGCGTGAATGGCGGGTAGTCCGAGTAGCCGCCGAAGTAATCCCCCTTGAGCTTCGCTTCGGTCGGCCATGAGTCGGTTTCGTGAATCACGATCACGTCCGCCGCATCCGTCGCGAAGTAACGGCCGGGAGTGTCCGTGCCGGGATTCGCGACGGTCGGCCAGTAACCTCGGTTGTGAGCGTACCGATTCCACTTCACCTGATGCTGAGCCGCCGCATCAGTGTCTTCGTAGATCATCTCGTCGAAGAAGATTCCCTGCGTGCGGGGATAAAACTTTTCCCAACGGTCGATGTCCGCGCGAACCTCCTCGGCCGGCCGCTTGGCATAGCTCGTGCTGACATAGCCGAGCACCACGCAGCCGGCTCCGACCAAGCGATCAATTCCTTTCGTGTAGTTCGCATCGACTTCCTTCCCCGGCCCCGACGCGGGATTCACGATCACCCAAAACGGCACGGTTTCAAACCGCCGCTTCACGTCGATCAGCCGATTCCACACCGCGTTCGTGTGGACGTTCTCCGGATAGACATACAGCGGCACGAGCACCCCCGTCCGCTCCTGAGCACGCAGATGAAACTCCGCCGCCCGCGTCCTCCGAGTGCTCCGCTCTGGCAACGGCGGTTCCTGAGCTTGGGACAAGGCCGATAGGCCGACCAACAAGAGAAATACAACCCTTGGGAAATGGCAAAACGACATGGCAAAACTCCCTGGAGTGCGGTGGCTCGACACAGTCCTCCAACAAGGCGGCATTCGACTCACAACGGCCGAGCCCCCCACGTCGTGAGGACGACTCTCGACGTGACTCGGTCGGCTTCCGGCGACGGTGCGACGTCTCCTTTCTCCAACCGCGCGAGCACGAACGAGTCGCTGCCGTTTCGCGGCCAATCGGATTGCCGAACACGCGGCGGAGTCGGGCGAGTGATTTTGCGAAAGGACCAATGTTGATCGTCGCCGTATGACGGTGAGCACAACAGTGTCACGAGAAGCAACTGATTGAAATGCCAATGTCTTCGCATGCCGCTCATGGCGACACCTGCGATTCTTTCAAGACTTCCTGTTTGAGGATGAGTTCTTTGCGAATCATGCTGCAGTCATACGCTGCTCCGAAATCATCCCACCGCACGGTGAGATTCCCGTCCTTATTTTCTGACAACAACGTAATTGGATTCCATTTTCCCGACCAACAAGCCTGGAGCCGTGTGCCCGGTGGCAGTTTCGCATCTGCGGGCACGACTTGAGAATCCGTCGGGATACCAATCGTCACGGGATAGCTCTTGAGTGGCTTGGGGGGTGAATCGACGCTGCCAGAATCCTTCACAGCAACTGGAGGTGGTGTTGCTGGGGAAGCAGGGACGATGGGGAACTCGCCGAATTGCTTCAAAACTTCCTTTCGGATGATCAACTCACCGCGAACCATGCTGCAGTCGAAACCCGCTCCGAAATCATCCCAACGAACATTGATGGACCCGTCTGCGTTTTCAGACAGCGTTGTGATCGGATTCCATTTTCCCGACCAACACGCCTCCAGCCGTGTGCCAGGCGTGAGTTTGGCATTCGGCGGGACAACCACCGAATGCTCCGGCACCGCAATCGACACGGGGTAGCTCTTCCGCGGCTTCATCGCGTTGGGATTTTCCTTCAAGCCAGGACCGGGCGGCGGCACATTCGATTGGTTGCCGGAGATAAAGAGGCCGACGAGCACCGAGATCGTGAGAACGACGCCAAGGCCAAGCCCCCAGCCGATGGCTTTGGAATGCCCGGGCAAACGTCCGCCGTTTCGGCCAGTCGCGCGGACAGAGGGCTCGTCCATCTTCGACTTCGCACGCTTCGCCACGTTGCGCTCTTCTGCGTCTCTGTTGCCACGCACGAAGTGCACGATCACAAGCACGACGCCTGCAACGACACAAAGAACGGTGACGAGTCCTTGCCCGAATCGTTGGCCACGAGCTGCCTCAGAGTTTCCCACGATGGGAAACAAAAAACTCGTCACCATATTGCCCACGGGGCCAGCGACGATGAGGAACAGGCCCTTCTTCCACAGGGGCATGCTCATGAATCCTTCGGGGGTCTTCTTCATGGTGTTCGCCTCAAGAATCCGGGGGAGTAGCGGATGTCTGCACCAACGACTCACCGAAGACCGAATGTTTCTTCATAGACATGGGCGGACCAAGCACCGAATGAATCGCGGTCCAACCCGTCAACTGAGATACCATTCGAGGAATTTGTAAAATGACGTCCAGCGTGGTTTTAGTTTCCCGCTAGCCAGCTCTCTCCGTTGCTGCAATCCAAAATCGTAAATCACTCCGCTCATGATATCGTACAAATACGCCCCCTCGCCCTCTGCTGTAGTAAGGCAAACCATTGTGTTTGGGGTCTCCCAGAGATCACGCACAAACTCCGTACAAACTCCAATAGGCGTTTCAAAAACGTCAACACATGGACGCTCAGTTCCATCGACGACCGGAACCAAGAAGTCCACCAGTTCTTTGGACGCGGCCCGTCGGCACAATAAGGTTGGATCGTAATTCAGATAGAACTCGCCAAGTTCACTATCAAGCGAGATCCCAAGAGCGGTGAGGGCTTCGTTCACCAGTCTTTGATCCCCCTCGTCAGTTCTTGGCGAACATCTTTGCTCATTTAATCGTTGTCGAATTAGCTCTGGGATCATTGCGTAGATCTTCCTGTTCGTCACTCAGAGCGGTGACGGCTACGTTAGCTTCAGCAGCTTGATCGCGTTGCCTCGGAAGATTTTGTACTGCACCTCTTCGGGGAGCTTCAGCGAATCGAGCAGCTCGAACTGCGGGATTTTTTGTGCGGGCATCAGGACGTCGGTGCCGAACAGCAGTTGGTCGGCGTTGCGGATCAGGAACTCGCGGCCGAAGTCCGGGTCGCGAGCGATCGCTTTTTCGCCCCCAGGTTCGGAGAGGTCGCCGTACAGGTTCGGATATTTTTTCAGCAGCCGGTCGAGTGCTCCGCCGGGGGCGATTTTCTTGGGGACTTCGGGATAGCGGCCGAAGTCCTCGAACGTCGCGTCGCCGGAGATCGACGCCCAGAAGCCGGCCGCGTGGCCGATCAGCGGCAGCTTCGGAAACGCCTTGAGCACGTTCTCCAACCGAGGCAGGCCCGGCGTGTCCGGGTTGCGAATGTCGTCGAGATGAAACAGGATCGGCAGGCCGACCGCGTCGCACGCTTCGTACAACGCCATCTGCTGCGGAGCGTCGAACCACAACCCGGTCTTGTGCTCGCCCAGCCCGCAGCAGCCGGCGTCTTGATACCGCTTGAGGATGTCGATCATTCCCTTCACGCCGCCGACGTGGCCGGTCCGCTTGCCCGGCTCGGTGACCGCTCGCGGGTCGAGCGACGCGAACGGAATGATCCGCTCCGGAAATTGCCGGTACGCCGCAATCGCCGTCGTCACCGGCTGCGTGATCGGAGCCGACTCCGGCGAAATCAACGGCAGCACGCACGCCTTCTCCACGTCATGCTGATCCATGAACCGCACGAGCAACTCGGCAGTCAGCTCCTGCCCGAAGTAGAACGCTCCGAGATGCGTGTGGATGTCGATGTACTTGATCTTGCGCGCGGGCTTGTCGGCGGCGGTAAGGCGACCGCCTTTGAGAAGACACGCGGTGCTCGATGCGAGGGCGGCCGAGAGAAACTGACGTCGATGAGTTCGGAGTTGCATGTTCGGTCTCCGGAATTGGTGAGGGCACGATAGCGAACCTATAGTCCGGGCAGTTTGAACGGACGTGGAGCAGTCTAATTCATCGGATTCCTTTTCATGATTTCTCGTGCTGCTTTCGCGTGAGATAGGCAATGGCACTATCTGAAAGCCGCAACGGCTCAGGCCCGCCACCTTCAAGAAAGTCAGTCATTAGGCCGACAGGGCAATCCTCGCTCAGCCCATTCACAAACTCAATTCCATGCTCGTCGCCGCGATGGTCGTGCCAGTAGTGGGCTATGAGGCGATCGGCTTGGTAGATGCAGTATCTATACACGCCGAATGAACCTCGCTTTGAAGCAGCATGCTCTACTCGATAACTCATGTTCTGCGTCCTCTCATCGCGAGGCGACCGCTTCATCTGAAACACGAACTGATTGCAGCCGAGGCTTTTTGTGCGAGTCAGCTTGAACAATTCAAAGCCGCGTTGCTCGTGGAAGCGGATGACGTCGTCGGGCTTGGCGACCTCGAACGGCAGGCCGCCGATCCAGTCGATCCAGTCGTGGACCGGGGACATGCCTCGTTCGTGGTGATAGGCCGCGAACTTGTTGCGGCCGGCGACCAAGCTGGCGACGCACATTCGAGCGAAGAAGCCGGGAACCCAAATCGCCGTCATCGCCCAGCGGCCGAGCGTGCAGCAGCAGTACGCTCGCTTCACCGCCAGCCACATGCGCGACAGCCAGCCTTGATCGTTGTAGAGTGCGATGAACAGTCGCCCATTCGGAACCACGAGTGTTGTCACGTTTTCGATCGCTTGCCACATCGCTCCTGTGTGATGCAGCACACCCCAGGAATAGACGACGTCGAATTGGCCGAGTGATTTTAAGTAGTCCTGATCGAGCACGCTGGCTTGCTGAATCGTCCAGTGCGGATCATCGGCGAAGTAGCGACGCTTCAATTCCTGAGTGCAGCCGACGGAACTTGGATCGAAGTCGAATGAATGCACCGTCGCTCCCAGACGTCTTGCGGCGAGCGAGAACAATCCGCTGCCGCTGCCTGCGTCGCAGAGCCGTAGCCCGTCCAAACGATCAAGCCCCAATTGTTGCTGGAGGGATCGGACGGCGTTCGCGATCCGGTCCTCGTTGAGCACGCTCAGGAATCGCTGCCAGTTTTTGCCGAACTCGAACCGCGTGCCGGCGGCGACTTCCTGCTGGAAGTGGACCGACGAACTCGCTCGACGATCGGACGGAGTCGGGTGCGATTCGGAATCGGTGATGGACAAGTCAGCGGCCTTGCAGTTGTCGGAGCGGACAGACGATCGCATTGCAAAGTGCGGAGTGAAGAGTGCAGAGTGCAAAATGGCAACAACACCCACTCTGCCGACGCATTTTTCACTTTGCACTCTTCACTCTGCACTTTGCACTCTCCCACCGAAAACAGCCCTCTTGTCCCGTTTCAGGGGTTGAACTACTATCGCCTCGGCGTTTTGGACTGAGCGTTTTGGCTCAATTCTTCTGTCGCTCTTGCTCATCGAAAGCATCTCATGAAGCTGACGACCCCGTCTCGAACCGCGTGGACTTTGTGTGCTGGATTGCTCTTGCTCGCGGCGGTGACCGGCTTTGCCGACCGCCTGGCGGCGAATCATCCGAATGACGAAACCACGACGAAGCTCGTCTGCGGCATGGTGCAGAAATTTCACATCAGCCAGCATCCGATCGACGATCAGATTTCTGGAAAACTACTGGATCGTTTCCTGAAGTCGCTCGATCCGCAGAAGCTGTATTTCACGCAGCCAGACATCGACGAACTGAGCAAGTTCAAAACGACCCTGGACGATCTGGTGAAAGCGGGCAACACCCAATTCGCGTACGACGTGTGGGACATGTACCTGCAACGAATCGAGCGTCAAATGGAGATCGCTCACAAGCTGATTGAAACGCCGCACGATTTTACGGTTGATGAGACCATCGAAATCGACGCCGATAAGATCGCGTTTGCGAAAACTCAAGATGAGTTGAACGACCGCTGGCGTCGTCGGATCAAGTTCGAACTGATCAACGCGCGGCTCGACAACGAGGACATCGCCTCCGGCAAACAAAAGCCCAAGGCCGGTCCGGGACAGCCGAAAGTTCAGACCACTCAAGTCGATCCGCAAGAACGGTTGCGCAAGCGGTATCGCATGTTCCAAAAGGCCGCCAAAGAAACTGAGGATGCCGACAAATTGGAGCTGTATCTCTCGTCGCTGACGCACTGCTTCGATCCACACTCCAGCTACATGTCGCCGCAATCGCAGGAAGAATTCCAAATTGCGATCGCGCTGAACCTCGACGGCATCGGCGCTTCGCTGCGATCCGAAGATGGCTTCACGATCGTCAACGAAATCGTCAAGCCGGGAGCCGCGTCCGAGGATGGCCGCCTCAAGGCCGGCGACAAGATTCTCGCGGTCGGACAAGAGACCGGCGAGATGGTCGACATCATGGAGATGAAGCTCAACAAAGTCGTCCGCCTGATCCGCGGCAAGCGCGGCACCAAAGTTCGCTTGCAGGTGAAGAAGGGAGACAGCGGCGAAGTGGCACTCTACGAGTTGACTCGCAAGAAGATCGAATTGACCAACGCCGAAGTCAAAGGCGAGATCATCGAGTCCGACAAGCGTCTACCAGCCTATAAGGGCCGCCGCATTGGTGTGATCAACATTCCGTCGTTCTATCGCGACTTCCAAGCCTTCCAGGACGGCGTCGAAAATGCCAAGAGCACCGCCCGCGACGTCCAAGCGGTGTTGCAGAAATTCCAGCAGCAAGGCGGTGTCGATGTGGTCGTTGTCGATTTGCGGACCAACGGAGGCGGGGCACTCAGCGAAGCGATCGACGTCTCCGGCCTGTTCATCGACAAAGGCCCGATCGTGCAGGTCAAAGAACAGAATGGCAAAATCAAGTCGCACGATGACGACATTGATGGCGTGGTCTACAACGGCCCGCTGGTCGTGATTTGCAACAAGCTGTCTGCCTCGGCATCCGAAATCTTCGCGGGAGTCATCAAAGACTATCAGCGCGGCATCATCGTGGGGGATACGACCACGCACGGCAAAGGGACTGTTCAAAACGTGATGCCTGTGACGTCGGGCATGTTCTTGAACCGGACCGATCGCGGAGCGCTCAAGCTGACTATCCAGCAATTTTACCGGGTCAACGGAGACAGCACTCAGAAGGACGGCGTGAAGTCGGACATCGTTCTGCCATCGCTGATCGACAAGATGGACCTCGGCGAATCGTCGTTGGATAACGCATTGGAGTTTGACCGCATCCCGCCAGCGTCCCACGCTTCGGCGGATATGGCCAGTGAAAAGATGATTTCGGCGTTGCGAGATCGCTCAGGTCGCCGCGTCTCCGTAGATCCGAAGTTCCAGGAAATCAAGAAGGACATCGAACGCTATCTCGACCGTAAAAACCGCAAAGAGATTTCACTAAACGAATCGGTCCTCAAGGCGGAGCGCAATCAGGATAAGAAGGAGCAGGACGAAACCGACAAGGACGACCCAACGACGCGCGGCAGCGACGCTCCGATCTTCCCGGTCGATGCCTACAACGACGAGGTGCTGCAAATCTCGTTGGACTACGCGACTCTGCTGCGAAATCCGCAAGCCGCAGCCGCGCAAAAGTAGGTCAGGCTTCCGAGCCTGACCGGAATTGGCAAATCGGCGTCATCCGTCGAATCGAGTTCAGCCGAGGAAGGCTGACCTACGAACTTACGGGCGAAGTCCGTTCAAGCCGATCGATCGTCCGTATTGAGCGATCAACTCGGCGGGAGTCACTCCGTAGGCTCGGTTCAACGCCTCTTCCGTTGTGAAACCTTCTTTGATGCAGAGGATGAACACGCGGTAGCGTCCGGCGTCGATTTGCAGCATGAAATTGGTCAGGCTGGACGCGACGCCGTATTGCCACGGCTGTAAATTCGCTCGCTCCTCGAAGAAATTCGCGCCGAGTGAACCCGTCTGCCGCAACAGTTCGACGCCCTCCTTTTGACGTTCGGTCACGGCTTTGCTTTGAGTCACGATCGCACCCGCAACCCAATCAGCGATGCCTTCGTTGATCCACGGCGGGATATGCACTGTCGAACGGAGTCGATGCAGAAAGCCGTGAGCGGTTTCGTGGACGAGCACGACTGCAAAGTACGAGGGATTGTTGCCGCGATAGCAACAGATGATGGCACGCCCATCACTGGCGGCATGATGCAGCCCTTGTGCTCCCTGCGTGTCCGAGTTGTTCATGAAGGTCCGCTCGAAGGCGTGAAACGATTCCTCATTGAGAAACGCCAGAACCATGCACTTTCCCAACCAGATATTCTTGTCCTTCGGCACCCCGAACGCGCTGCTCAGTTTGGAATACATCGCATCGAGCGATGCGACATACGGTGCGACTTGCGCCGCGGGGATGTCCGACAGAACCATGAAGAACTTGGTTTCGTACAGCCGTAGAGGAAACTGATAGCTCGCCTGCACCCTCTGCAAGAACTCCTTGTACTCGGCGATCGTCTTGGCTCGCTCATCTTCGGAGGGGTCATCCCATAATCGGTTGCGAGTGCTTTTCAGGCGTTCGTTGACGTCGTGATCTCTCTGCGTGACATCCAGCAGCACATGCCCCTTCTTGCCGGAGTCGAGCAGCACGTCGTAGTCGTGTTCGCCAGATCGAATGCGAGCGATGGCCGAACTGGCCAGCTTCTGCTTCTTCTTGCCATCGGAGTCTTGAACACTCAGGAACTTCAGCGTCTCGTCCTCC
>CAZILR010000049.1:0-15080 GCA_964539995.1 uncultured Planctomyces sp. | reverse complement strand
GTAGCGGCAAGCTGCCAGCTTGCCCGCCGAATCGCCACAAGCTGGCAGCTTGTGGTTACTTTTTTTCCGTCTCTAAGACATTGCCGCGATGCACGTCTCTTTCTTTGAACGCCTCGCTGGCAGGGTAAATCGCGATGGAACAGTCCGTGACGGACAGCCCAAGTGAGTGGATTTTGGACGTGGTTGCTCGATGGGAGAGCGATCTCGTTCGGTATGCGCGGCACTTGGTCGGGGACGTCGAGCGGGCGCGGGATGTCGTTCAGGACACGTTCTTGAAGCTCTGTCAGCAGGATCGTGGGCAACTCGACGGGCATTTGGTCGAGTGGCTGTTCACGGTCTGCCGCAACGGGGCGCTCGATGTGCGACGAAAGGAACAACGCATGACGACGATGACGCTCGACGCGGTGATGGAATCTCCCGGTTGTGAGCCGCAACCCGATCAAACGGCGGAACAGCGAGACTCGACGGAAAAAATCCTGTCGCTGCTCGCTGAGCTTTCCAAAAATCAGCAGGAAGTCCTGCGACTGAAATTTCACCACGGCCTGAGCTATCGCGAGATCAGTGCCATCACCGGACTTTCGGAAACGAATGTCGGGTTCTTGATTCACGTCGGCATCAAACGGCTGCGAGAGCGACTGGACGAATTTGGCCTGCGGTGATTCATCGCTGCCTTGAGAGTAACGGTAGGGTGGGTCGAGTCCGCGAGACCCACCAAAACAGGATTCCAAATTCAAGGCCAACTAATCAACGACATGGTGGGTCGCCCGATGGTTGACCCACCCTACGAAGGAAAATCACCATGTCCCGAAATCCAATCATTGATGATCCGCGTCTGACCGCGTTTGCCTTGAACGAACTCAACGTCGCCGATCAAGCGGTGTTTGAACGCCAATTGGCGGACTCGCCCGAAGCGGCCGCCGAGGTCGCGTTGATTCGCGAGATGGCGGACGAATTGCGAGCCGCGCTGCAATCCGAACCGGCTCTGCCGCGGACGGACTTCGTGGTGCCAACGCGAATCGCTTCGTCGAAAGTTGGAGCGGCCGGCGTCGGTGTGTCTCCGGATTCATTCTCGCCACGACATCGCTGGGCGAGCCGAATCGCAGTCGCTGCGGCCGGCGTCGCATTGCTCGGCACCTTCAGTTGGGTCGCCTGGAGCGGGCGGAGCGATCACCGCCAACTGACCGAACGGCAACTCGCGTTGAATGGGCAGCCGTCGAAGTTGTATCTCGGTGCGGCTCTTGTGGAGAACCGCTGGGACGATTCTGGCGTCGCCGTTGATGCTTTGGGAGACATGGATCTCGCCGCACCTCAATCAAGCAACCTCACGACTCACCTGTACGCCATCGACGAAGCGAGTGGCAAACGAGCACGCGGACTCCAACGGGATGGTTACGCTCTGCCGCAGTTGATGCCGTACAGCGAGGAGCGTCTGAAAGGAATGGACTCCAGAGATCGGCTTGCCCGTTTCAAGGAAAGAGCGAATCAACCCGATGTTGAGTTCGACTATCGTACATATCGCGCACCGTTGCCAACGGAAGAGGGCGAAGGCTTATCCCGCTCTGAGCACTGGCGGTTCGTGAAACCACGGCTCAAGCAACTTGAAGACCAAGTCGCCGAGGTCAAGAAACTCGGCGAAGTGGAGCTCAAGCAGAAGCTGTCCCTTCACCTTCCTGAGAGACTGCACGAGGAAGTCAGCGCCGAAGCCTATGCCGCGATTCACGACAATCCGTTCGCCTCTCCGCTGGCCGAGCCGCTTTCGACGTTTTCGATCGACGTGGACACCGCCGCGTACTCGAACATGCGACGGTTTCTGACGCAGGGAAGTTTGCCCCCGGTGGACTCCGTGCGGATTGAGGAGTTGGTGAATTACTTCTCGTATGACTACGCGCCGCCAGGGGCGGACGCTCGAAACCCGAAGCCCGAAACTCGAAAAGATGAGCCAGCCGATCAGCCGTTTGCCGTTCACATGGAGGTTGCCGGTTGTCCGTGGAATGCGGACCATCGGCTCGTGCGAGTCGGCCTCAAGGGGAAAGAGATCGCCGTCGATAAACGGCCGGTCAGCAACATCGTGTTTCTGATCGACGTCTCTGGTTCGATGCAGGATGCGAACAAGCTGCCGCTCGTGAAGGCCGGATTGCGACGGCTCGTCGAACAGTTCAACGAGAACGATCGCGTGGGCATCGTGGTCTACGCCGGAGCTTCTGGGCTGGTGTTGGACTCGACCATCGCCTCGCAGAAGGACGTGATCCTGTCGTCGATCGAGAACCTGCAAGCGGGTGGCTCGACGAACGGCGGCGAGGGGATTCAACTCGCCTACGCACTGGCTCGCAAACACTTCATCGAGAAGGGGACGAACCGAGTCATCCTCTGCACCGACGGCGATTTCAACGTCGGCATCACGAATCAGGATGACCTCACGCGGCTGATCGAAGAGGAGTCGAAGTCGGGCGTGTTCCTGAGCGTGCTAGGCTTCGGCATGGGGAACTTGAAAGACTCGACACTGGAGAAGCTGGCCGACAAAGGGAACGGCAACTACGCCTACATCGACACGCTCCGCGAAGCGAACAAGGTGTTCGTCGAGCAGATGACCGGCACGCTGATCACGATCGCGAAAGACGTGAAAATCCAGATCGAGTTCAATCCGGCACTGGTCGGCGCGTATCGGCTGATCGGCTACGAGAACCGCATGCTGGCCGCTCAAGATTTCCACGACGACACGAAAGACGCTGGCGAAATCGGAGCCGGTCACACAGTGACCGCGCTGTACGAGATCATCCCACCGAGCAAACTGCCGGCTCCGCCGAAGGAGCCGACCGGTGAAAAACTGAAGTACCAGCCAGACGTGAACTCGCCGGCACACTTAAAAGGCCAAGGCACGGAGTCGAACGAAAAGACTGCCGCGCTCCGCTCTGAAATTGAGAGGACGGTTTCCAAGATCAACGAACTGAAGGCTCAAGACGCAAAGTTGAAGTCTCCAAACAATGAGCTGCTGACGATCAAGCTGCGATACAAGCAACCCGATGCGGACAAGAGTTCGCTGATCGAGATGCCGCTGACCGACGACGGCCGTGCGTTCGCGAAAGCCTCGACCGACTTCCGTTTCGCGGCGAGCGTCGCCAGCTTCGGCATGATCCTGCGTCACTCGCCGCATCGCGGCAACGCGACGCTCGATGCCGTGGCCGAGATTGCCCAGTCATCGCTGGGCGCGGACAAGTCAGGCTATCGCTCCGAGTTCGTCGGCCTCGTCCGCTCGGCGAAGGCGTTGCAGAAGTAGCCCTGTCGCAGACCGTAGGATGGCCGCCCTCGGTCGTCCGTGCCTGTGAACGAAATAAGGCAGGACGGCCGGGGGCGGCCATCCGACAGACAGGGCTACTTGGACTTTGTGGCCGGGTTTTCTTTCAGCGTTTCCTTGAGCGTCGTGATGAGCACGAATGGTTTGCCGGCATCATCAGCGACGATGCGACGGCCGAGCTTGTGCGGGAATGTGACCTGTCGCAGTAACAGCCCCCAGGTGGTCTTGCGATTCGGCACGGTGACTTTGAGTTCGCTCAGGTCGATCTCTTCCCGCTCGATCGCGTGATGGTCGATGAGCAGCGGGACTTCCGAAGCCTGTGACGCGGCGGTCAGCACATCAGTCAGTGGCACATCGTCCAGCGCGACCGGGACCGTTTTGAAGAGTGCGGGGACGAGTTGTCCTTGTGGCTTCTCCGGGTCCAGCGGCCAGCCGATCGGCCACGCATCTTGACCTGCTTCGCGTGGCGAAACGCTCAGTTCGATTTTGCCCTCTGGAGTGCGGAGCGGCTTGAAGCTCAGGCCGAACTCACCGAGCGTTGCGGCCAGCGCGGTGCCGACACTCAGGCCACGAGCGTCCGTTCGCAGTTTCTTGTCGGAGTCTAAATTGCGGACGGCTCGTTGTGCTTCTGGCGTCATTCGCAGCGGATGCTTCTCCGACAACGGCAACTTGGCGATCGCGGATTCGAGAGACAAACCTTCGGTGTCGATCTCGACGGGAACGCTCAGCTCACGCATCACGCCCACGAATTGCCGGTCGTCGAGTCCGAACAGCGGCTTGCCCTGTGGTGCTCCTTGAGCGCCGTACGTTTTGAGTTCACGAATCCATTCGGCCAGCTTGTCGGCTTCGGCGAGCGTGAAGGCTCGGTCGTGGCAAACGATCTTGCCGTTGCGATCGAGCACCGCGACGACAGTGACTCGCCGCAGCCGACCGAGTTGCTTTTCTTTCACTTCGGCCTTGTCGCCGGCGACCGCCTGCCGCGTTTGAAATGGGATGTCGAGCTTTTGCAGTCGCTGCCCCCACGCCTGTGCGTGTTCGGTTGCCGCCGTCGCGGTCGTGATGAGTTCGAGCGAGACCTCGGTCTCTCCGGCCTTCACGAATCCGTCATCCGACAGTCGCGCGGTTTTGATCGGCTGCCGAGGTGACTGCGCCGACAACTGTCCGCCGATCAGATTCCCAACCGACACGGCCGAAGCCGCTAGCCAAGTGCGACGAGTGATTCGCATGATGAGTTTCCTAAGTCGGAAGTGGGAATTCGGAGGGCGGAATGTGAACAATCTTCGTTCCGACTTCCGCCCTCCGAATTCCGCCTTGATAAAAATAGCCGACGGCACGCCGTCTCGCCCCCACGCGACGACGTGCCGTTCGGCATTCGGCCCCCCGCCTCATGTTACGGGAACAACGTATTGAGAGCATCGAACGAGAAGGTGCCCGGAGCAACTTCGCCCCAGCCGTAAGGCTGCTCGCCGAAGATGGAATTCACTCGGAAAATGCCGTTGGCATCGAAGACGGGGTCACCCGTGTTGAAGTCGGTGATGAACGTGTCTCCCTGTGCGAAGCCGATGTCGTCGAAGCCGGTTTCGATACGGAAGGTGCTGACGCCCATGCCCGCGAACTCGAAGATACCGATGCCCGTGAGCGGGTTGACTTCGGGGCCAGTGAACGGCGGCAATGCATTCTGGAACGTGTCGCCTCGGAACGCGATGCGTTGAGCATTGCGTCGTCGAGTATCGCCACCGTTGATCTGGAAGGGGCCACCTGGATTCTGTCCACCGTTGCCGGCGGCCTCGCGTGATTTGAAGACCGCTTCCGCGTTGTTGTAGAAGGCACCGACGTTGGTCACGTTCAACGAGTTGCCTGTGTTGCCCGTGAAGACCAGGTTCAAGCGAGCCAACGGATCCTGTCGGAAGCCGGGATTGACGGTGAACGTCGTCGCGTCCCAAGTGCCACCCGTATTGGGCAAAACCGGAGTCGCGGTGTAGGACTGGATGAAGACGTCGTCGCCGAGGTTGCCTTGGAACATGTTGTTGTTGACGCGAGCGTTCACGCGGCCGTTGCCGAAGAACATGTCGTCGCCCGAATTGGAGCCGACACCGTTGCCGCTGAAGTCTCCGATTCCCAGACCTCCAAAAATATCGCCGGTCGAATCCGCCCCAGTGAAGCTCTGGCTGGCGTTTGACGTGCCAACCCAAAGCACCAGGCCAGCACCCGGCGGGATCAACGTGCCTGGCGGAGCAACCGACGAGATTGCATTGTTGTTGCCAGTGACGCGGTTGCCCTGGACATCCAAGATCATATTCGCGGCGATGTCGAGCGGATTGGAACCAGTGGAGATTTCAAACGGATCAAACGCATTGTTCTGGAGCTGCGCGGTTGCCGGAGTATTCACGACGTAGATGCCCTCCAGTCCATTGTTCGACACCACGTTGCCACCGGCCAGTGTGTTGTCGCCTAACCGGAAGTTCATGTACGCATCGCCGGCGTTGAGCAGGTCGATACCGCGGCCCGTGTTGCCGTCGATCGTGTTGCCCAAGGCCGTGACAGTCACCGCGGTGAAGTTTCCGAAGAACGCTCGCGAGAAGGCTTCGAGTCCGTCACCCGCGTTGTTCTGGATGGTGTTGTTCGTCATCCGCAGTCGGAGTTCACCCACTCCGCTCGGAATGTTCAGGTCGATACCGGCGACGCCGTTCGCTTCGGTGCTGGCCACACCGGCGGCATTGCGGCCGTTCAAGCTGATCATGTTGTTGTTGATTTCCATATCGCCGGCACCGTTGACTTCGATGCCGTCGAGGAAGTTGCCGGTGATCAGGTTGCCCAGGCTGAGGCCAGTTCCCGGATCAACACCGTTCTGGCCAATGATCAGCGGCTGAGCCGCACCGTTACCGCTCACGGCGGAAATCTCGATGCCGTGCTCTTGGTTATTGCGGATGGTGTTGCCCGTCCACACTCCCGTTTGAATTTCCTGATCGGCCGGAGTGATCTCAAAGGCCGTCAATTGGATGCCGTTGGTCCCGTTATTCTCAATCAGGTTGTTGGTGATGATCGTGTTCAGCGCCGCGTCCGCTTCGGTTCGCAGATTGATGCCGTTGAACGTGTTGTCGCCGATCAAGTTGCCCCGGATCGTGAAGTCGAGTTGATCGAGGAACCCGCCGAGTGCGTGCAGGTAGATGCCGTCCGCCGTGTTGTTCTGAATGTTGTTGTTGGAGATCGTCACGTTGTCGATCACCGCATCGTCCGTTCGCAAGAAGGTGATGCCATTGATGACGTTGGCGTCGTTGAACACGAACCCGGTGGTCGGGCCGTTGCTGGAGAAGGTGTTGCTGTCGAGGCTCAGACCGTCGAGCGTCGTCCGCTCGCCGACTTGCACCAACAGACCGCCGCCGGCGTTCCCCAACGTCGTGTTCGTGGTGTCGCCGACGACGTTGTTGACGATCGACGAGTTGCTGAGGATCGCGGTTGCGGGTGTCAGCGTTCCAAAGCTGCGTGCCCCGATATAGATGCCTTGGCCGGAGAACGGCGTCGCCACCAGATTGTCGTCCTGCGTTCCGGTGATCAGGTTGTTCTCGATGCGGAACGATCCGACGGCCGTATTCTGAGCGACGATCGAGATGCCAGCTCCGCGATTGCTTTGAATCGTGTTCCGGTCGGTCGCGTTCGGGCCGCCGATCGAGACGTCGAAGGTGCCGTTGGTCGCGGTCAAGCTGAAGCCGGCACCACCGGTTGGATTGTTCGTCGGATTGCCGAGCAGGCTGTTGCCGATGAACGCTCCGGTCGTGACGCTGTCCGTGACGTCGATGACGATGCCGCCGTTGCCAGTGAGCACGCGGTTGACCGACAGGCCGGAGATCGTTCCCAAGTTGAAGATGCCGTTCGTACCAGTCACGAACAAGCCGTTACCGACCGGGTTGTTCAGCAGATTGTTTCGCATACCGCGATCGAGGAATCCGTTGCTGTTGACGTCTTCGCCGGCATCCAGCGTGCCGTTGCCGTTGATGTCTTCGGTGGCCGGGATGTCGATCGTGCCGCCGTTGAGCGCGGCCAACAAGATGCCGTTGCCTCCCGCGTCGTTCAGCGTGTTGCCGCTGAATTCGTTGAGCGTGATGACTCCAGTGTCCGCGTTCGCAACGAAGCCGTCGTTGACGCTGTTGTTCATCGTGTTGTTGGTGACTCGCGTGGCGATCGTGCCATTGTTGAGCGTATTCAGGATGACGCTCGTCGAGTTTCCGTCGAGCGTGTTCGTGTCGATCTGCGACAGATTGATCGCTCCGCTGTCCGCCGTCACCGAGATGCCGGGGCCGATGTTGTTCGACATCGTGTTGTTCAGAATCGAACCGTTGATCTGCGCGGAGTTCGCGGCGAACGTGTTCAGCCGGATGCCGCCGGCTCCCAAGTCGAGCACGCCGTTGCGATTCACGTCTTCGTTCGGATCAAGCCGGTTGTTGCCGTTCAGATCTTCGTTGCCGGTCCCGGCTCCGTTGTTCTGAATCGTGTTGCCGCGAAGCATCAGGCCATTGATTTGGCCGTCCTCGGTGGCACTCGCGACGAAACCCGCTCCGCCGTTGAACTGGATGTTGTTGTTGACGAACGTCGGATTCGTGAACACGGCCGCTTGTGAGGCTCGCAGTTCGATCCCCGGCCCGCTGCCGGAGTTGTTGCCGTTGGCCGACGGAACGAACTCCGCATCCGTGAGGCTGCCCGCGACCGCCTGCATCGTTCCGGTCAGCACCTGCCCACTGGAGAACGTCGCGACAATTTGCGATCCGATGAAATTGGCACCCGACAGCAAGGTCGGCGCACCGCCCGCTCCGCTGGTGCCGATGTTGAAATCGAATTGGCTCGGACGATCTTCGCCCGGATCGAGCACTCCGTTGGCATTGGCGTCCTCGCCGACGTCCAAGACTCCGTTGGTCGATTGGAAGCTGGTGAACTGCAAATCCAAGGCGGTCGCCTGATCGGTCACTTGGAACGGATTCGACGTGCCGTTGACGGTCGAGAGTCCCGTCACCGTCTCGGTGCCGTTGACTGGCGTGAAGAGCGTTGAATTCACTCCGGTCGTGTTGAATTCCAACGCCGCTCCAGCGAGGTTCCAGGTCAACCCCGTGATGCTGTTCCCCTGCTGCGAGTTGTTGACGATCGAGAATGGATTGCCGGTCGCCGTGCCGTTGTTCACGCCGGCGATCACGAACGAACGGTCGAGCAGCAAGTTGCCGTTCGTGTCTTCACCTGCATCGAGAATTCCGTTGCCGTTGAGATCTTCGGTAAAGGTGATGCTGCCGCTGCCCTGGCCGGTGATCGTGTTGTTGACCGCCACGATGTTGCCGACCGCGGTCCCGCTCAGATCGACGAACATTCCACCCGCGCGGTTGGCCACGAAGTTGTTTGCGTCGAGCGGATCGCCACCATCGAGCGTGCCGTTGCCGTTGGTGTCCTCGCCCGCGTCGAGCACGCCGTTGAAGTTGATGTCTTCGTTCGGCAGGAATCCGATGTTGGCGTTGACCGTGCCGCTGTCCGCCGCGATCGACAGGCCGCGTCCGCGATTGCCCGTCGAATGATCCGCCGGGCTGCCAATGTTGTTGGCGACCACGAACATGTTCACGATCGAGTTGTTGAGGCTCTGAACCGCGATCCCGTCGCCGGTGTTGCGAGTGATCGTGTTGCTGACGATCGCGTAGCCGCCGTCCAGAATGCCGTTGCCGTTCGCGTCTTCGCTACCGTCCAGCACGCCGTCGCCGTCGAGGTCTTCGCCCAGATCGAGCATTCCGTTGCCGTTGGTGTCCTCGACAATCACGTCGATCGTGCCGTTGGCATTCAAGTCCTCGCCCGTGTCGAGAATTCCGTTGCCGTTCGTGTCCTCGGTCGGAATATCGAGCAGGCCGTTGCCGTTCGTGTCTTCGCCAGTATCGAGCACGCCGTTGCCGTTCGTGTCCTCGCTGACATCCAACGTGCCATTGCCGTTGAGATCTTCGCTGGGATCAAGGCGTCCGTTGCCGTTCGTGTCCTCGGAGCGATCGAGAACTCCGTTGGAGTTCAAGTCTTCGCCCAACTGAGCGAGATTGAGCGTCGAAGCGTTGGCCATCAGCAGCACGCCGTTGCCGGCATTCAGCACGCCGTCGCCGTTGAGGTCTTCGCCCGGATCGAGAATGCCGTTGAGGTTCCGGTCCTCGCCTCGATTACCGTCGATCGTGTTGTTGACGATCGAAGCATTGATGACGCTGCGCGTGGCAGCCGCATCCAAGATGACTCCTTGCCCGTTGTTGCTGATCGTGTTGTCCACGATGTGGGCGTTGATGACCGCTCGATTGCGAGCCGTGATGTTGATGCCCGCGTTGTCGTTGCCGGTGATGGTGTTCGCACTCGCCAACAATCCGGAGCCTGGACCCGTGATCGGCGGCTCAAACGAGTTGATGAACAAGTCCAAACTTCCGACACCAGAATTCGTCAACCGGAAGCCATCGACCGAAACGCCTGGCGTGCCGGTCAGTCTGTTCGCTTGGAACAAGCCGACGCCGCGCACGTTCTGCATCACGACCGCATTCGAATAATTGCGGAACGAGTTGTGATGGATGTTGAAGTCCGAGAAGTTTGACCCGGCGATGCCCGTCGCGTTCGGAATCGCGATGTTGCTGGTCGTACCGTCGAACGTCAAACCCGCCACTTCGATGTTGTTGCCACCCAGCGTGACCAGCGTGCCGCCAGCGGGATTTTGCAGAATCGGAGAGACTGGAACCGCGTCGCCGAATCCGGGAATGCTCGGCAGTGTGATCAGTCCGAGATTCGTGTCGAGCTGGACTCCACCGGCCGCCAGGATCGAGGTGCTCAGCAATTTCTGATCGGCGAACAGCGACACCGTCCCTGTCACCGGCCGATCGTTCGGACTGCCATCGACAACGATCAACGTGTTCGCGGCGACGTTGGCAAAACCTTGGAACGTGTTGAACGGTCTTTCCAACGTGCCGTCGCCGTTGGCCACGCGATCGGGATCGACGAAGATCACTCGCACGGGCTGTCCCGTGAAGCCGCCTTCTGGATTGTTCGGATTTCCGCCAGGGCCAACCAACACCGGGGTCGGCACCAAATCGGCGCGTGTGTGTGTCTGCACGCGGTAGCTGCGTTCGACGGTGCGGAACATGCGGTCCTGCACTTCGGTCGGACGGAACCAACGACGCGCCCGTCCATCCGGCAACGTCAGATTCAAGTTCACCCAGGCATTCGTTCCGAAGACCGGATCATCCGACGCGGTCATGCTGACGCGCAGGCTGTCCGTGACGTTCGCTTCGACTCGCACACGCGGGCCAGCAGCGACTTCATCGGTCTTGGCATCCAGCCAGTAGCCGCCGACGTAACCGGACACTCCGTAGCGTCCCAGCAATGGCAACGGCCCGCCGAACTCCGCATCAAGCCCGCGATAGGCCGACTCCGTCACCTGACGCTGATTGACCAACAGGCTCGAACCACTGAAAAACGGACTGCCGACAATCGAGTTGCCGACCAAGTTCGACTCGGTCCCAAACGGAATGTAGCCGTTGATGCGAACGTCATACCAACTGCCGAGCGACTCGAAACTGACACCGGCTTGCTGGTAGGTGCGCTGATGACCTTGGTCGTAGTCCACCCAGCCAGAGATGCCGTACAGACGGTTGATGTTCGGGTCATACGATCGGAAGCCAAGGCCGGCGCTGGCCGCACCTTGACCGAGTTGCGTCACGACGCCACGGCCGTCGATAAACAACACGTCATTCTCGGAACCCATCAAATACGGCAACAAGAAGTTGAAGTTGGTGTCGTTGTCGGACACGCCCAAACGGTCGCCGAGGAATTGACCGATATCGAACTTCGGTCCCACGGCGTCACGCCGGGAATTTCTCAGCGTGTCCCGCGATTGAGGCAACGCCGGAGGCATGGGGCGCGGGAAGTTGTAGCCCGCGTCCAACGGCATGTAGGGCGAAGGACTCAACGGGGCGAAGCCCTCTGGAGTCGGTATGCCGGCCGTTCCCGGCTCGGCCAAACCGTTGCCAACTCGCGATACGCCTTCTTGGGCATGAGTCTGAGGCAGCGAAGCCGCTCCAGACAACGCCGAGAACAGCAGCAGATTCCGCCAGAATCTCGCACGCTTCATGTTCATGGGTCGTTCCACTCAGTTCCGATGGGGGTCGGGGTTTGTTCTGCCCACTTCGTGTTTTGGACCACCACGGCCAGCTTGTTGGGCTGAAGCGAAGTGGTCCAATCTCGGCTTTGGGCGGACGCGCCGTCTGACAAAGACATGGTGACTCTGCCGGTTATGACGGTTACTCAGAGTTTTCGGCCTGATTGATTGGCGAAGTTGAGTGGAAACGGCGCGGTCCTGTGAAACTTTTCCGATTCCGCAGAGCTTGCCGGCGACTGTGGCTTGCCGACTTGACGCAACTTGCTGCGAGATTGGTTCTTAGAAAACCAAAACACGATTGAGCGGCTCGCAAACTTGAAAGCTCACCCAATGTTCCCGAAATCCCCTTTTTGACAGCCGGTGTCGGTACTCTGGAGATTCATCTAGAAAGATCGAGTTCGTGCCGCTGAACGAATCGCGCCGCGCGACATTCGTCTGCGCAGAAAAGAGTTGTCCCCTAGCCGGGAATTTTTGAACGGAGCTGTGTATCTTGTGCCAGTCCCGAAGCGGCCAAAGAGAATCCACCGCAGGTCGTCTGCGAATCAGCCTTCGGAGAACTTCACTCAACAGGGGAATCAAAATGAAGAATCTGGCGATGTTTCTGGGATGCGGCTTGCTCGCGTTCGCGATCGGATGCGGCGATGGTGGTTCAGGTGGTGGCGGAACCGCAACTCCTCCGCCGGCCATTCCGGACACCAAAGGGATGATGCCTGACACGAAGGCTGGCGTGCCGCCTGGTGGCGACGCTGCCGCGCCGGCAGACGCCGGTGAGAAGAAGGAAGGGGACGCTCCCGCCGAGAAGAAGGAAGGCGACGCTCCGGCTGAAAAGAAAGAGGGCGACGCCCCGGCCGAGAAGAAGGAAGGTGATGCTCCCGCCGAGAAGAAAGAGGGCGATGCCCCGGCTGAGAAGAAGGAATAGTGCTGATTCGGAAACGAATCCAATCTCCATGAAAGACCTTCGAGCGTCATGCTCGAAGGTCTTTTTCTTTGAGATCGTCGGCCGGCCGAAGAGTCTGCTCGATTCGCTTGCCGTGAAACTTGCCGTTCTCCGGCGGACGGAGTGCAATGCCCCGACTCAGCCAGTGGGGCGGAGCGAATCAGGCCATTCAGTCACCTTCGATGAGGGCACCATGAGACGGCATTTCGCGCGGGATTGCAGACGATGGATCGCAGGTCTTCTGTGCGGAGCGTTCGCGCTTGGCTCGCTCGGCTGGACCGCTGAGCCTGAACAGCTTTCGGGAACGCAGAAACTCGTGATGACCGATCCCCTGGATGTCGTGATGGTCAACGGCATCGACAAGTTCGCGTTGCGAGAGTTGGAAGAGTCTCCGAAACGCCGCGAGGCACTCTGGAAGCGGGATTACTCGTCCGCCGAGGCGTACTCAAAAAGCGTTTCCGCGAACCGGCAGCGGTTCCTCACAAACATCGGCGCGGTCGATCCACGAGTCGCCAATTCGACGATCGAGCTTCTCGTGACCACCGAACACGGCTCGAAGGTCGCCTCTGGTGACGGCTTCGAGGTTCATGCGGTGCGCTGGCAAGCCTTGGCAGGCGTGACCGCCGAGGGGCTGCTGCTGCAACCGACGAAAGAAGTCAAAGCTCGTGCCATCGTCTTGCCGGATGCCGATTGGACTCCCGAACAATTCGCCGGCCTCGCGGCGGGTGTCGATCCAAAGTCGCTGATCGCGAAGCGGCTCGCGGAGAACGGCGTCCAAGTGCTGATCCCGACGCTCATCAGTCGCGACGACACGTTCGCCGGCAGCCCGTACGTCGCGTTCACGAATCAGTCGCACCGCGAGTACGTCTATCGCATGGCCTTCGAGATGGGCCGGCACGTCATCGGCTACGAAGTGCAAAAAGTGCTGGCGGCTGTGGACATTTTCACGCGGCTGAACGAGACCGACAAACGCGACCTGCCGATCGGCGTGGCCGGCATCGGTGAAGGTGGCTTGCTGGCGTTGTATTCCGGCGCAGCCGATCCGCGCATCGATGCGGTGCTAGTCTCTGGCTACTTCCAACAGCGTGAAGCGGTTTGGGAAGAGCCGATCTATCGCAACGTCTGGTCGCTGCTCACTGAGTTCGGTGACGCGGAACTCGCGAGTTTGATCGCTCCGCGGTCGCTCGCCATCGAAGCGGCCGGAATCCCCGAATCGAAGGGACCAGCCGCTCCGAAGCAGGGCCGCCGAGGCGGTGCCGCCCCTGGCAAGATTCAAACCGCGACGTTGGCTTCGGCGCGATTGGAAGTCGATCGAGCGAAGCCGCATTTCGAGAAGCTCAAAGCCGGCGACAAACTCTTCTTTCGAGCCAGCGGCGAAGGGGATGGCCCGGCCGGCACCGATGCCGTGCTGACGGAATTCCTCAAAGGCTTGGGCATCGCTCAACTCGCCGCTGTTGGCAAGGAACTGTCGGACGTCAAAGTCTTCACGGACGCGACCGCTCGGCAGCAGAGCCAAATCAAAGAGATGACCGTCTTCACGCAGAATCTCTTGCGGCTTAGCTCAAAGGTGCGCGATCAACTCTGGTCGAAGGCAAAACGCTCGTCCGTTGCCGATTGGGTTGCGACGGCCGATGAACTGCGGCAGTACGTCTATGCTGAGATGATCGGCAAGCTGCCGGAACCGACGATGCCGCTCAATCCGCGCACGCGACTCTTCACAAACGTCGAGCCGAACATGCCGTATAAGGCGTATGAAGTGGTGCTCGACGTGTACCCGGACGTCATCGCCGGCGGAGTGCTGCTGATCCCGAATGATCTCAAGCCGGGTGAGAAGCGGCCCGTTGTCGTTTGCCAGCACGGCCTCGAAGGGGTGCCGGTGGACACGATTCGCAAAGACGTAGACGGCTTCAAGTATTACTCGGCGTTCGCGTCGGAACTTTGCAAACGCGGTTTCATCACCTACGCGCCGCAGAATCCGTATCGCGGCCAGGACCGCTTCCGCACGTTGCAGCGGAAATCGAATCCGCTGAAGCGATCGCTCTTCAGCTACATCATTCCGCAGCATCAGCGGACGCTGGATTGGCTCGCCTCGCTGCCGTTCGTGGATTCCTCGCGGCTGGCGTTTTATGGCCTGTCCTACGGCGGCAAGACCGCAGTGCGTGTGCCGCCGATGCTCGTGCCGAGCGACAAGCGGCCGGGCTACTGCCTCTCGATTTGCTCGGCGGACTACAACGAGTGGGTCAAGAAGAACACCTCAGACGAGGACGTCTACAGCTACGTCTTCACCGGCGAGTACGAAATCTTCGAGTGGAACATGGGCCACTTCGCCAACTACGCCGAGCTGTCGTACCTGATGACTCCGCGACCGTTCATGGTCGAGCGCGGCCACGATGACGGCGTCGCACCCGACGAGTGGGTCGCGTGGGAATTCTCCAAGGTCAAACGCCACTACGACAAGCTGGGCATCGGCGACCAAACCGAGATGGAGGTCTTCAACGGCCCCCACAAGATCAACGGCGTGCAAACCTACGAGTTCCTGCACCGGCATCTGAGTTGGCCGAAGGCCAAGTAGCCCTCTCGCTCCGCGAGAGGAAAGCCGAACGCGCAGTGATCGCCAATAGGCATTGTGATCTGGTTGTGCAGACGGAGCCGAATCGCCATTCGGCTGTCCTGTCGCGGAGCGACAGGGCTACGTTACGCGCAGGTGC
>CAZILR010000048.1:0-15092 GCA_964539995.1 uncultured Planctomyces sp. | reverse complement strand
TCCTGGTTCTCAACAACTTCATCGACAGCAACGAAGGCCGTGGCATCGACATCTTGAATATCGGTTCCGGCACCATGCAGGTCCGTTTGGGTGACGGCACGGACGAAGGCCGTAACACCGTCGTTGGAAATGGTTACGACGGCATTCGCGTGATCAACACGGGAGATCGAACCCAGCCGCAGGATGGCGTGCCCGTGGATAACGGAAATGCGCCTCAGTTCCCCAACTTGGGAACTCCGATTCCGCAGCAGAGTTTCGATGCGACATTCTCTCCGGACATCATGCTGGATGTGTCCCGCAACACGATTCGCGACAACGGCATCGACCTTCCGGCACCCCGGCAAACGGGGGGCATTTCGGATGTGAATGCGACTGGCTTAGTGGTTCTCGCGGGTGCCGTCGGTCAGGGTGCGGGTTCGATCGGAACTGGACTCGATTTCTTCCCGAACGAAGTCGGAGTCAACAGCGGCGATCCGCTCGCGGGCAACGGGCGCATCAACTTGCGAGTCACGGATAACGAATTTGAAGGCAACTTCGGCAACGATTTCGCGATCGTGCCTTACATTGCCGTGATTCCGCCCACCACGACGGGAGCGTGGGATACCACCAACTATGCCTTTTCCATGGTTCTGGATCCGCTGATCCGAGTGAACGCTGTCGTGACAGGGAACACCGGCAACGGAATGGACGTGATCCGACCAGCTCCCGATTACATCAACAACGAAGATACCTTCAAATCTCGCTTGCGCGCACCGGCTCGAACTCCCGGTGGTCCGTTCGCATCCGGAACTCGTCCGCGAAATGCGACACGCTTGGCGACAGATGACATTCCGCTGCCACTTGCCAACGGCCAGGACTTTGTCTATTCGGGATACGACGAGCGTTTCTTCGGAATTCTCGGAACTCCGCAACCGACAACGTTGCGCGTGGAAGCGGGCTTCGACCGATCGGGAACGACGGCGGGCTTTGCGTTTTACAGCCCCTCCGCGCCGGGGCCAGGCAGCGAAGACAACTTTGACGATCCGATTGTCGCGATCACGAACGGACGGCTCGACACGATTTGGGATACCGTCTTGCAGGGGACATTCACCTTCCCCAACGTGGACTCACCGACCTACCTGACGTCGAGCGTCAGCAACTTTCCGACGTTGGGCAACGCCAGCCCAGGTACGGTGATTGTGAACTTCAGCGAGTATGTCCGGTTTGTGGACATCACGGACTTTCGCTTGCTGCGGGATAATGTCGCGGTGTCGCTGGCTGGTCTGGCGGTCTCGCCGGTGAATAGTTCCGAAGACCCCAACAACCCAGGCGCGTTCCGAAGTTTCACGATCAATCTCTCGACCGTGACGTCGCTGCCCGGCAACTACCAGTTCCAAGTGTTGGCGGTGGATTCTTCCAACCCGACATTTTCCGCGATCCGCGACGTCAATCTCCAATTCAACAATCAGGGCAATTCGCTGACTCGCATCACGGATGGGAGTGGAGTCCTGCAAGACTACACCCTGAACCATCTCTTCACGGTGGATAGTTCTCGGCCAGTGGCCACGATTTCGCCCATCACACCCGATCCGCGCAATGCGGCTGCGGGAATCGTGACGATCACGTTTGACGAACCCACCACAGGGGTCGATATCGCCGATTTCCAATTGTTCCGTGATATTGGACTCGGCCCTGTTGCGGTGAATCTCGGCAGCGTCACGGTCAACGCGGTCAGTTCCACCGAGTACACGTTGAATCTCAACCAACTGTCGGGTGCTCCGGGCACCTACGAGTTGCGTTTGGTCTCCACCGACTTGAACACGCCCATCCAGGACTTGGCGGGGAACTTGGTCGCGGAGAACTTTGCCGTTGGCATCGCCTCCTCTGACACCTGGCTGGTGGATACGACGCTGCCGTTCGTGAATTCGATCGCAGACGCGCCGCTGCCCGACGACAACATTGACTCGCCGCGTAACACGCAACCGGGTTCGGTCGTCATCAACTTCAGCGAGGACGTCAGCGGCCTCGACAACAGCGACTTCACGTTGCTGCGAACCAACACCGACGGGACTGTGTCGAAAGTTGACATCTCGTCCGCCCTGACGTTCCCGCTGTTCCAACTGACGGCGGACCAGTACGAACTGAACTTGGCCGCTCTCGCGGCAACAGCCGGCACCTACGAGCTGACCATCAATCCGCTGAATTCCGGCATCGTGGACACCGCTGGCAACGCGTTCCTGACCAGCTTTTCGGAGTCTTGGGTGCTGGACGTGGCGACCCCGTTGGCAGACATCGTGGACGTGGCACCGGATCCGCGACAAACGCCAGTGGACGCGCTCAACACGATCTTCAACGAGACGGTCAACGGCGTGAATCTGGCGGATGCCTCGGCTCAGTATGTCCTCTCCTTCGACGATGGCACCGCCGCGACCGCCGGATCGATCTCCGATGCGACGAACTCCGGCCCCATCGTCGTGACCTCGACGGCACATGGCTTGGCCAATGGCGACCGCATCACGATCTTTGGCATCGCGGGGAATACGAATGCCAATGGCGTGTTCAACGTGCAGAACATCACCACGAACACGTTCGAGTTGACGGGTTCGTTCGGCAGTGGCATTTACACCGGCGGCGGGCGTTGGGTTCGCACGGTCAGCTTGGCGGGATTGACCATCTCGCAGCAAACCGACACGCGGTTTGTGTTGAACCTGTCGTCCGTCACGCTCGACCAAGGCACTTACATCCTCTCACTGCTGGCGGACGGCACCATCACCGACGATGCCGGCAACGCTGTGGGACCGGCGACCGATCAATTCAACGTCGCCGCTCAAGATATTTGGACGAACGGTCCCGACGCCGCGCCAACGGGAACGATCACCCCCATCACCACGCCTCGTGGAACGAACGCCGGCATCGTGACGGTCACGTTCAGCGAACCGCTCCAGAAGATCAACGGCAATAGCCCTGTTGACTTCAAGGACTTCAGACTGACTCGAACCGTCGGTCTCGTCACGACCACAATTTCGCTAGCGGCCGTTCCCATCACCCAGACAGGGCCGACCACCTACACGCTCGATTTGATCGGAGCCGGACTGACCGATCTCGACGGCACCTACACGTTGCAGTTGCTGAATACCGACACCGTGGGAGCATCCGCGACTCCCTTGGCGGACCTCACTGGGAATCCGCTGTCGAACGATTCCGATCCACTGACGGCACCTGGCATCGCCAGCCAGATCGTGTGGGTCAAAGATGGCACCCTGTCGGGTCCGCAAGTCACCAGTTTCCGTGATGTGCAGCGAAACAATTTGCTCGGTTCGATCACCAAGCTGCGCGAGGTCCAGACGCTGGAGATCAACTTCACCGTGCCTGTGCAGGGAATCGACCTCACCGACGCTTCGAAGAACTTCCTGCTGACTCGGCAAGCTGGAGTGGGTGCTCCCATCATTCCCGTGTCGCTGGACGGCATCGCAGTTCAACAAGTCACTCAAAGCCAATATCGCATCAACCTCAGCACGCTGACTGGCACAGATGGCAATTACAGCATCACGGTGCTGGCGAACGGACTCATCAAGGATACGGCAGCAGTTCCGGTCGAGTTGAAGAACCAGCAGTCCAGATCCTGGATCAAAGACGGCACCATGCGCCCCAGCGCGGTGAGCGACTCGGCGGAATTGCCTGCGGTTCAAGGGAACGAAGTGGTGGGCAGCGGCAGCAACTACTCGCTGCGGCAAGCGATTCAAGAAGCGAACGCATTGGCCGGTGACGACGTCATCGAACTGGGAGCCGGCACGTTCACGCTGTCGCTGGCAGGAGTTCAAGAAGACTTCGCCGCAGTCGGCGATCTCGACATCCGCCAAAATCTGGTGATCCGTGGCAAGGGGGTCGGAGTCACGATCATCGACGCCACGGCTCTCGCCAACCAACTCACGACGACCAACCGCGACCGCCTGTTCCAGATTCTGGCCGGCGTGACCGTCACGATCCAAGGGGTCACGATCCAACGCGGTGCGGTGACGGGCAGCGAAGATGGCGGTGCGATTCGCAACTCCGGCAACCTGACGATTCTGGATTCGCTGGTTCAGAACAGCACGTCGCAAGACGACGCCGGAGCCATCAACAACACCGGCACACTGACCATCAACCGCACGACGATTTCCGACAATACATCCGTCGCGACCGGCGGAGCGATCCGCAACGCGGGCACGCTGTTCGTCAACAACAGCACGTTGTCCGGCAACCGCACGACCGGAACCAGCGGCCACGGCGGCGCGTTGATGAACGTGTCCACCTTCACCGCGACGCTGGAAGGTGTGACGATTTCGGGCAACACCGCACAGAACGCGGCAGGCGGTGGCATCCGCAACGACGGCAATTTGCGGCTGATCAACGACACGATCGCCTTCAACCGGTCGTTGTCCGCAGGTGCCGGTCTCTCGCGCAACTTGGGCACGGTCACGATTGGCAACACCATCGTTTCCAACAACACGTTGACCAACGCCGCCGCCACCCCCAGTGACGCCGCCGGCACATTCGTGTCGCTGGGTGGCAACATCCTGGGAGCACTCGGCACGGCGGTGGGTTTCAACGTGGGCTTGGGCGATCAGCCCAACGTGAATGCGAACTTGCAACCGTTGGGCAGCAACGGTGGACCGACCCAAACTCACGCCTTGCCGGCGTTCGATACATCGGGAGCTGTGCCGGTTCCCAACCCAGCGATTGACCGCGGCCTGAACGCCAACGTGACGAATCAGAATGTGGCGACATCACTGGATCAGCGCGGAGCGTTGCGGTTCCTGGATGGGCCGAACACCCTCAGTTCCGTGGACGTCGGTGCCTTCGAGTTCGGCACATTCTTCGTCAACACGACCGACGATTCGATTGACGTGAACGAGGGTGACGGCCTGGCCGAAGACGGCTTGCGTCAAACTTCGCTCCGCGCGGCGATCATGGAATCCAACTCCTTGGACGGCGAGAGCGCGATCATGCTCGACGGCCAGGTTTACTCGCTCAAGCGACTGACTCCCGACACGGTGGCTCCGACGGTCGCCAGCATCACGGGCGTCCCGCTTGCGCCGATCACGACCGGTGGAGTGGGCGTGGTCACGATTACGTTCTCAGAACGAGTCGCGGGCTTTGATCTGTCCCACATCAATCTCACTCGTACTGTTGGTGCCGTCGTGACACCGATCGCGCTGTCGGCGGCGACGTTCCAGCTCACCAAAGTCAGCGACTTGGTCTACCGGATCGAGAACCGGGCGAACATTGTGGCGGGCGTCACGAACACCGGGCTGACCAGCGTCACGCAGACCAATGGCTTGTACAACCTGACGATCAATCCGACCGCCAATGTGCTGGTCAACGGCGTGCTGACCCCCGTGAACATTCGGGACATCGAAAATCAGCCGCTGGCAGCCTCCGCCAACGTCAACTGGGTGCGCGGGATCGATACGTTCGCTCCATCGGTCACGATCACCGCTAACTCCCCCGTGGTGGCGGGCGGGAACAGCGATTTCATCACCAACGGCGGTCTCGTGACGGTGACGTTCAGCGAACGAGTCACCGGCGTTTCTGCGAATAATTTCTCGCTGACGCTCAACGGCACACCAGTCACGGGACTCGTCGTGACTCCTGTGACGGACAACCTTTTCGGCGGACGTACCGTCGTGACGCTCAACCTCCAGACACTGAGCGCGGGATACGGCAACTATGTGTTGACGCTCAATCCGGTCGTCGGCGCGAACGTGACGATCAGAGACACCGCGAACAACAACCTGGCGGCGGGCGGTTCGATCGCTTGGACGAAGGTGCCGGGAGTGCGACTGGCCGATTTGCTCTCCAACTCGATCAACAACACCGAGCGTGTTGATGAACTCACGAAGGTCCGTTTGCAGTTCACCGAACGAGTGGCGGGCGTGGTCCTTGAAGATTTCACGCTGACCTACGACGACGGTTCGGGCATCGGTCCGCAGCCAGTCGATTTGACTCAAGCCACGCTGGCGACGGTGGGCACGGTCACCGCAGTACCTGGCTTTGGCAACGCCGCCGAACAATGGGAACTGACCTTCTCGAACAAGCAAGCGGCTCGCGACGGGGTGTATGCGCTGAGCTTCGACGGCCTGACCAACGGCAACCAGTTGGTGACGACGGCGACGACTGCGATGACCGTTGTGCCTTTTGCTCCGACAACGGACAGCGCGACGATCCAAATTGGCGAAGACGCGTCGCGGATCGGGGATCTGGACGTCGTCGTGGGTGCCGGTCGTGTGCAGATCTTTGGCAAAGGCAAAGACGACTCGACGACGGTGTTGGGCAACCCACAGGCACGCACCGTCATCGACGGCAACCTGACGGATCGCATCTTCGATCTGACCATCGGCTCGAACGTGGTGATCAGTGGCGTTGAGATGACAAACGGCAAAGTTGTCTACGAGCGGAGCGGTGGAGCAATCCGCAACTTTGGGACATTGACCCTCAATGACAACGATCTGCTGTCGAACGTCGCGGATGGCAACGGCGGCGCGGTCTACAACGCCGCTCCGTTCGGACTGCAAGTCGCCATCACGGGCACTCAGCAGGGCGTCCCCGTCTTGCAAGTCGCTGTGAATAACGTGTTGAACACGCTGACGGTCAACAGCCTGGAATCATTCCCCAGCAACTTGCCGTTCGTCCTGCAATTGCAGTCGGAACAAATGCTGGTGACCGCGGTGAATCCCGCCAACAATCAGTTGACGGTGACTCGCGGTTTCAACGGCACGGTCGCTGTCGCCCACGCGGCGCTCTCCGTCATCACTCAACTGGCGACGGCTGGAAGTTTGACCGCCGCCGTCACGACGACGGACCTCACGCTTACCGTCAGCAGCGTGACGGGGTTCCCGGCCAATGCCCCGTTCACCATTTTGGTGGATTCGGAACAAATGCAAGTGACGGCCGTGAATGCCACCACGAATCAATTGACGGTGGTGCGAGGCTTCAATGCGACGATTCCGGCCGTCCATGCCATCAATGCGGTCATCACGCCACTCACACCGACGGCCGCTTTGGCGGTTGCCATCAGCAACGTGGCGACGACGCTGACCTTGGACAGTCTGACGGCGTATCCCAGCAATGCTCCGTTCACCATTCTGGTGGGTACCGAGCAGATGCAGGTCATCGCGGTGAACTCGTTCACCAACGAATTCACTGTGACTCGCGGCGTCAACGGGACTGTGGCCGTGGCTCAAGCTCAGGGAACTGGCATCAATCTGCTGATCTCCGACGCGGTCAGCGCCACGTCCAGCACGATCACGCTGATCGACGTCAGCGCATTTCCCAGCGATGCCCCGTTCATCATTCTGGTCGATTCGGAGCAGATGCGGGTCACGGCGGTCAATGTGGCGGCCAACCAATTCACCGTCGATCGCGGTTACAACGGCACAACCGCTGTGTCTCACGCCGCGAACGTCACGGTCACGCTGCTGCCTTCGACAACGTCCAACCGATCCAACTTCTCCAACAACATCGCGGGTTCGGCCACCAGCAACTCACAGTTCGGCAAGGGAGGCGCGATCTACAACGAGAACGGCGCGGTCACGATCAACGAGGGAACGTACTCGGCCAACGCGGCCGTGACGGACGGCGGAGCGATTTACAACGGCAATCAAGCCACCGCCTCGCTGCTCTCCACCACCTTCACCGCCAACCTGGCCGGACGCGACGGCGGAGCGATCTACAACAACGACACCGCGATCTTGACGATCAGCTCCTCGAACTTGAACAGCAATCGAGCGGACGCGACGGTGAACGGGGTCGCGGCTGACTCCAACGGCGACGGCGGAGCGATTTACAACGAGACCTCGGCCACTCTGGTTCTCGATGACAGCCTGCTGCAAAACAACTCCGCCCGAAACGGCGGCGCGTTGTACAACGATGACGGCACGCTCATCCTGAACCGCGACACGTTCGGTGTGAACTCGGCTCTGGAGAACGGCGGCGCGATCTTCAACACCTCCGGCGGCAGCTTGACCCTGAATCAGGGTCTCTTCACGACGAACTCGGCCAGCGACAATGGCGGTGCGATTCAGAACTACGGCACCCTCGTGGTGCTGGATGTAGCGGGAACCGGCACGCAATTCCTCAGCAACGAGTCGGGCACGGATACTCGTCCCGGTGACTCCGACAATGGCAAGGGTGCGGCGATCTTCAACCAGGACGGAACCGTTGACATTAGCTCGGCGACGTTCACGCTGAACCGGTCACATGGCGATGCCGGTGTGATCTTCAACGATGGCGACGGCACGTTGACCGTTCGACGCACCACGTTTGACCGTAACTCGGCCGACGGAAACGGCGGCGTGCTGGTCAACAACGACTTCGCCCAACTCACGATCGACGAAGTCACCTTCTCGAATAACTCGGCCGACGGCGATGGCGGCGCGATCTACAACAACTCGGAATTCACGAGCGGATCGACGCTCTCGCTGACGATCGACGATACGACCTTGAACAACAACTCGGCCGATCGCGGCGGAGCAATCTTCAACACGTCGTTTGGCGGACTGACGCTGACCAACAGCACGCTGTCGGCAAACACGGCCGCGGCCAACGGCGGCGGATTGGCCAACTTCGGAAACGCCTCGCTGCTGAACAGCACGCTGTATCTCAATGACGCTCCGATCGGTGCGGGCATTGCCAACAACATCGGTGGCACTCCGCCGTTTGGATTGGCCACGCTGAAGAACACGCTCGTGGCGGGAGGCGCTTCTGGCTCAGACATTGATGACGGCGCGATCGCGTTCGGCGGTTCCAGTTTCGTGGATGGCGGGCACAACCTGATCGAAGACGTCGGCACGGTGACGGCCTTCGACGATCCGGGGAGTGCGAATGTGCTCGGCATGAATCCGCAACTCGACGTGTTGCGCGACAACGGCGGCCCGACACTGACGCACGCGCTGCTGTTCGGCAGCCCGGCTCGCGATGCCGGCGATAACTTCGCCGTCACGCTCAACGATCAACGCGGCTTGAACCGCGTCTTCGACGGCGACGGCAACGGGGTGGCAACCGTCGATATCGGAGCGTTTGAATCGGGCTTCGTCGTCAACAGCTTCCTGGACACGGTCGATGAGAATCCGGGCGACGGCATCAACGCCGACGCGAACGGCCAAAGCACGTTGCGAGCCGCCATCATGGAGGCAAACGCTCGGCCGGGCGAAGACACGATCATCCTGGGACCAGGCATCTTCACACTGACCCTGACGGGCCGAGTGGAAGACTTCCGGCTCAATTCGGCCGGCAACATCGCGAGCAGCTCCGAGACCGGCGACCTCGACATTCTCGATGACCTCAACATCATCGGAGCCGGCACGGATCTGACCTTCATCGACGCGGCTCAGATTGATCGCCTCTTCCAGGTCTTCCCCAACGTGAATTTGAAACTGTCAAACCTCACGTTGCAAAACGGTAATGCGACCTCGACCGACTTCGGCGGAGCGATCTTTAATCAGGGAGCGACCTCACTGGACAATGTTCTGGTGATCAACAGCTCGGCGGGTCGCGGCGGTGGAATCTACAACGACACCACCGGCACGCTGACGATCGAAGACAGCTTGTTCCGCGGCAATCAGGCGGTGCAGCAAGGTGGTGCGTTGTACAACGACGGCACTCTGACGCTGACCCGGTCAGACATCGGTGCCGTCAGCCGATTGGCGGCTGCCGTGACGACCAATGTGGCAACGACCATCACCCTTTCCGATGTCAGCGACTTCCCAACCAGCGTCCCGTTTGTCATCCAGGTTGACGCGGAGCGGATGCTGGTGACGGCCGTGCTGGGCAATGAGTTCACGGTCACTCGCGCCTACAACGGCACCGTGGCCACGACGCACGCGGCGTCCGCCTTCGCGACGTTGGGCAACGTGGCCAATATCCACGGCGGCGGCTTGTACAACCTGGGTATCGCGGACATCCTGCAGTCGTCGTTCAGCGGCAACTTGGCTCAATCACGCGGCGGCGGACTCTACAACGGGGCGTTGACCGGAGCGTTGACCGCCCCTCTCACTGCGGCTCAGACGACCTTTACGCTCACCACGGTCGTGGGCTTCCCAACATCCGGATCGTTCACGATCCAGGTCGATTCCGAGAAGATGACGGTCACGAACGTCAACTCGGCGACCAACCAAATCACGGTGACTCGCGGAGTCGCCGGCACCGTCGCGACGGTCCATGCGGCCGGAGCGTTCGCCACATCTGTCGGCGAGAATCGGACGACCATTCAGCAGAGCACGTTCCTGGACAACTTCGCCACCTCACGCGGTGCGGCGATCTACAACGAAGAAGACCTCACGATCAAGAACAGCACGCTCACAAACAACGATTCGGGAACGAATGCCGCCTTGGGGAACTCGGTCAGCGGCCGAGTCACGATCACGAACAGCACTGTGGTCGATAACGTCGCGTTCCGCGGCGGCGGGTTGGCCAACAGCTTGATCGGCACGGTCACCGTCCATAACACGATCGTCGCCAACAATGCCTCGACGTCGATCACCGGAGCCAAAGCTCCGAACGTCCGCGGAACTTTCACCACGCAAGGCAACAACTTCATCGGCAACAGCGCCGACAGCACCGGCTTCGTCAACAATACGAACTTCGATCAGGTCGGTTCAGGAACCAGTCCGTTTGATCCCGTGTTGAAGGGACTCACGGACAATGGTGGCCCAACCCAGACGCACTCCGCCCGCACCGGCAGCCCGATCATCGACGCCGGCAACAACACCGGCGGAGACCCGTTCGATCAGCGCGGAGCCATTCGTCCGACCAACAGCGACAGCGACATTGGCGCGGTCGAACAACAAGACGTGCGTGTCACCATCAATGACATCTCGCTGCGAGAAGGCAACAGTGGCTCGACGATCTTCACCTTCACGCTGTCGCTGGATAAACCCAGCATCCAGGAAATCCGCGTGCGTTACACCCTGCAAGGGGACACCGCGTTCGCCGGTGAGGACTTCATCGACGCCAGCGGAGAGGTCGTCTTCGCACCTAACCAACTGAATCAGACGCTCCAAGTCGTCGTCAATGGCGACACGACCATCGAGCCAGACGAGCAGTTCCTGGTCAATTTGTCGATTCCGACGGACGCCACCTTCACGCCGACGCTGGTACGCACCCAAGCGGTTGGCACGATTCTGTCGGAAGACACCGGCATCCGAATCACCAACGTCAACAAAGTCGAGCAGGATCCCGGCGCGGCGAATCAGATGTACGTCTTCAACGTCTCGGTCGTCGGTGCCGCGCTGGTGCCCGGTGAGGTGGTCAGCGTTGATTACTCAATCGGAGACGGCACGGCGACGTTGGTCAGCGGCGACTACTTGCTGTCGTCTCCGGCGACCGGCACCTTGACCTTTACGGCCGGCTCAATGGGAGAACTCCCGGCGTCGCAGACCATTACGGTTCTGGTGGCCGCCGATCAAGAGGTCGAAGCCAACGAAACATTCTTCGTCGATCTCAGCAATATCACCTCCGACATGGGCAGCCTGGCGACCGACGCCTTTGAATTCGGCAAGTCTCGCGGAGTCGGCACGATCTTCAACGACGATTTGGGCTTCAATGTTTCGTCGCCACTGCCTCCCACTCAGGAAGGCACACCGGCCCCCAACGACAATGTCGCCTTCACCGTGTCCTTGCAACAGCGCGTTTATGCTCCGGCACCGGACGCGGCGGGCACTCCGGTGCAAGCCACGATTACCGCGAACGTGGCCACTGCGGACGGCTCGGCCACCTCCGGATCGGGTGGCGATTATTCCTCGGTCAGTCAAGTGGTCACCTTCGCTGGGACATCCACAACTGCGACGGTTTTGGTGCCCGTCCTCGACGACCTGCGATTTGAGTCCAATGAGACCTTCCAACTGCGAGTCGTTTCAGGATTGGTCAACGGCGTGACCGATGTGAATGCCGCGCTTGGGTTCGGCACGGGAACCATCTCGGATAACGATCCACCACCCGATCAGTGGCGAGTCTTCCTGGATGCTGGTACCAGCGAGATCGTCGTGAATTACTCCGGCGGCGGCGCTCCAGAAATCGAGGTCGTGCGGTTGGATTACGGGACGACTCCGAGCTTCGAGATTCGCGGCAACCGGGACGGCGTCTACGTCAACAACGTGTTCGTCGGCATCGATGTCGGAGCGGATGCCATCAGCGACGACCTGTTCATCGTCGATTTCGCGTCCGGCTTGAATCCGATTCCGGTCGGAGGCATCACGGTTCATGGACTCACTCAGAACGGTGCGGACAGCGTGGAATTCCGCCAAGACGTTGGCAGCGCGCCGTTCGGCACGGTGACTTACGATTCGTTCGGGCCGGACAGCGGCCGAGTGACGTTCGACGGTTTCTTTGTGGACTACGATGGTCTGGAGCCGGTCGTCGATCGGACGTTGGCGACGAATCGCGTCTTCAATGCGCCGGTGGGCGGCAGCGACAACATTCTCCTTTCGTCCAGCGGTGGCTCGACCACCATCAGCAGCGCGTCTGGACTCGCGGCTCCGACGTTCGAGAGCGTGACCTTCAGCAGCGAGAACGGAGTTCCGACCAATCTCATCGTCAATGGCGGCACCGGAGCCAACAACATCGTCATCAGCGGCGGTGATGCGAACTTCCCGCTGGCACTGACGGTCAACGCGGGCAACGGTAACGACACGATCTCGCTCACCGATTGGTCACTGACCTCGACGGTGTTCGGCGAGTTGGGGAACGACTCGATCACGGGTGGTGTGGGAGCTGACGTGCTCGACGGCGGCGATGGCAACGACACGATCACCGGTGGCCAGGGGAACGATACGGTCTTCGGCCAAGCCGGCTTGGACAATGTTTCGGGCGGCGGCGGTGATGACCTGGTTGCCGGCGGCGACGACGCCGACACGGTCTTGGGCGATGCCGGCAACGACATTCTGGACGGCGGCAGTGGAGCCGACAGCGTCGATGGCGGTGCCGACAACGACACGGTCGATGGCGGAGCGGACAACGACACGGTTGGCGGCGGCGATGGCAACGACACCGTGCTTGGCAACGACGGCAACGACACGCTGACCGGTGGCAACGGCAACGACTCGCTTGACGGCGGATTCGGTGACGATTCGATGGCCGGCAACGCGGGAACCGACACGATCAACGGCCAGGCGGGCAGCGATATCGTCGAGGCCAGCGGCAATGGAAACATCACCCTGACGAGCACACAAGTGGTGGTCGTCGGACTCGACACCGATCAACTCGTGCAAACCGAACGAGCTCGCTTGATTGGCGGTGCTGGCGCGAACCTGATTGACGCCTCGACATTCGTCGGATCGGTCACGGTCGAAGCCGGTGCCGGAAACGACACAATCCTGGGCGGCCTGGGCAATGACAGCATCATCGCCGGTGACGGCAACGATTCGGTCACCGCTGGCAGCGGTAACGACACGATCAACGGCGGCATCGGGAACGACAGGCTCTTTGGTGAAGCCGACGACGACAGCATCACGGGCGACGCCGGCGCGGACACGATCGACGGTGGTGCCGGCAACGACTTCGCGGACGGCGGTGCGAACAACGATCTGCTCACCGGTGGTGACGGCATCGACACGTTGCGAGGCGGTGCGGACAACGACACGCTGACCGGCGGTGACTCCGGCGACAGCTTGCTGGGTGACGCCGGCCAGGACATGATCAACGGCGACAACGGCGATGACACCATCGACGGCGGCGACGGCGATGACACCGCCTTCGGCGACAACGGCAATGACTTCGTCGGTGGCGGAGCCGGCAACGACACGCTGGAAGGCAATCTCGGCGACGACTCCGTCAACGGCATGGACGGCAACGACACGCTGGATGGCAACGCCGGATTCGACACGCTGTTCGGCGGCACCGGCGACGACGAGATGATCTCCAACGACGGCAACGATCAGTTGCTCGGTCAAGGTGGCTCGCGAGATACCTTCACCTTCAACGGTGATGCGTCGATCGCCGACATCTTCACGATCACGCTGGCCGGTAATGGTTTCAGCCCGCCGACCGGCATCGCGCTGGCTCGGTTGAATCCGGGTTTGGCGTTCACCACGGTCATTCTGGGGGTCGAACTCTTCACGCTGAATCTAAATGGCGGCAACGATCTCGTCACGCTCGGCGATCTCACGAACGTGCTCGACCTGAGCGTGTTGAACATCAACGGCGGCGATGGCAATGACACGATCGACGGCTCACAGTCGCTGAGCACGACGGTCGCCATGCGGCTCGTCATGGGACTGGGTGATGACTCGGTTCAAGGGACGGCCGCCGCCGACACGATTCAAGGCGATGCCGGCAACGACACCATCATCGCGAATGGTGGAACCGACTCGATCGTTGGTGGAGACGGCAACGACAGCCTCAACGGCAACGATGCCGCCGACACGATCAATGGTGGCAACGGCAACGATTCCATCTGGGGCGGTGCCGGTGCCGATTCGATTCTCGGCTTGGCGGGCTTGGACACGATCTGGGGACAAGGCGGCAACGACACGATCGATGGCGGCGATAACGACGACTTCCTCGACGGTGGCTACGGCAATTCCGTCACGGCTGGGTCGGGCAACGATTCGATTCTCGGCGGTGCTGGCAACGACAGGATCGCCGGCCGCGATGGACTCGACAAGCTCTTTGGTAACGACGGAAACGACACCATCACCGGTGGAGCCGATAACGACAGCATCGATGCCGGCAACGGCAATGACCTGGTCCAAGGGGACGACGGAAACGACACCATCAACGGCGGTGCGGGCAACGATGTCCTGCTAGGCGGCACAGGCAACGACAGCATCCTGGGCGGAGCTGGCAACGACACGCTCGTCGGCGAAGCGGGCAAGGATACCGTCGATGGCCAAGGCGGAACGGACACCGTGCTCGGCGGCAACGGCCTCGGAACCAACACGCTCGAAGTCGGCGAGAGACGCATTGGCGAAAAGATCAACGAACTGTTCAAGATCACGTCGATTCGAGCATCGATCTTCAACGAGTTGAACTTCTAGTCCCTCTCTCACGCACTTGTAGTGTAGCCGCAGTGTCGGAAGTAACGGAGGCACTCGTCGGGTAGGAAGTTGTCGAGGGTTTGTCCGAGGAAGGCCCAGAGG
>CAZILR010000047.1:12936-15139 GCA_964539995.1 uncultured Planctomyces sp. | reverse complement strand
ATCTCGACATCACGTCGATCGCGGACCTCCCGCCGGGCCGACAGAAGATCGTGACCAATCGAGTCTTTTCAGAACCGACTCGGCAACGAGCTTGGGAGTTCATCCGCCAACAACTCGTTGCCGGCCGGCAGGCGTATATCGTCTGCCCCCGCGTCGGCGCGAGCGATGCCGAAGACGAAGCCTCGGTAGTCGAATGGTTGCAGAGCCTCGCCCCCGGCGCGGTAAGTTCATCGGCCGACATGCCGCTTGCCGCTGAAGAAGCGTTCGCCAGATTGTCCGTCGGCGAACTGAAAGGCTTCCGAGTCGGCCTGGTTCACGGTCGGATGCCGCGTGACGAGCGGGCTGAGACGATGGAGCGTTTCCGCAACGGCGAGTTGCAAGCATTGATCTCAACGACCGTCATCGAAGTCGGCGTCGATGTTTCCAACGCGACACTGATGGCGATCTTCCACGCCGAGCGATTCGGGCTGTCGCAGCTTCATCAACTACGAGGACGTGTGGGACGCGGCAAATTTCAAGGCTATTGCTTCCTGTTTTCCGATGCGGACGATCCCGATGCTCTGCGGCGACTGCACGCGATCGAGACCAGCACGAACGGCTTTCAAATCGCCGAGGCCGATTTCGAACTGCGCGGGCCGGGAGACGTACTCGGTACTCGGCAGCACGGCGAATTGCCGCTCCGGTTCGCGAATATCCTTCGTGACCAGCAATTGCTCGTCGAAGCTCGACATGCCGCCGGCGATGCGATCGACAGCGGCGTGATCGACACGGCGGAATACGCACCGCTCAAACTGCGAGTCCTCGATCGCTTCGCAACGCTGATGGACCTGCCACAGACCGGATAGTGGCGGACGCAGCTAGCGTCCGTACCGATGCAAGCTGCGTCGGCCACGCTTTAAGGCCGTCGGCCACGTCCACGACCGCCGCCGCGACGCGGGGGTGGAGGAGGCGGCGTTGGCTCCGCGCCGCCGGAGCCACGCGGGTCATTTTCCAGGCTTTCATCGGCATCATCGGGGCCCAAATTGCGGCCAACAAGATTGGGATGCAACAAATACTTGATCGCCTCTTCCCATGACGGAATGTTCGAGTAGGTGATCGGCTTCAGCACATAGTTGTCGTCATCGGCAATCTCAGCGACATCGGAGGCACTGCCTTCCTCGGAAGGTTCACGATCAGGACTCGTGGCTGCGTCATCTGCCGGGCGTTCACCCGGACGACGGCGGCGACGGCGACGGCCGCGACCACGCTGCTCCGAGGAGCGACCTTCGTCGGTCGCACCTTCCGCCGAAGTTCCCTCGCTCACTGCCGAGTCGCCTGCGACGGCGGAAGGAATGAAATCCGGAGATTCACTGTCCGAGGCTAACGCATCGCTCAGATCGAACGTGGTCCCTTCGTTGCCATCCGGCGGTGGCGGAGTACGCGATTCCGAACGAGGCCCACCACGACGGCGACGGCGGCGACGCGGCCGCAGTGCCTCATCGTCTTGGTCCAAGGCGACGACATCGGAGGCCGACACCATTTCATCAGACTCGCCCGCAGCTTCAGCGGGCGGAAGTCCCGACGTCTCGACCACGCTGCTGATCGGGGCCGGTCGCACGTCCGAATCATCGTCGGGCCAAACGAGTTCATCCTCAATTGGCCGATTCGATGACTCACTTCTGTCTCGCAAAACGGCATCTGCTGCTCGTGAGCTTTGCGCAACGGATTCTTCACGAGGCCGATGAGCAGAAACCTCGTTGGGCTTACTGGACGAAGGCGGAGCGGCTTGAGGTTGCTCTTCAAAAATTCCAGAACCGAAATCATCGAAACCGCTGGCTGCGGGTACGGCTGGCGTAACGGAAGGACGGGCGGGCGCGGCCTGTCGAGGTTCGTCGCGACGACGCTCATCGCGTTCCGGACGACGCTCGCCGCGTGGCCGATCTTCTCGTGGACCACGATCGCTGCTGGGACGATCTCCACCTCGCGGGCGGCGCGGACGATCACCCGATTCACTTCCGGCAGTGGTCGCTCCCTCGGCGGGGCGGCGTTCGTCTCGGGGCGGACGATCTCCAGACGGCGCACGATTCTCTGTACGCGGACGCTCGTCTCGACTGCGTCCGCCACTACGACCACCTCGCCCCCCACTGCGGTCTCCGCGATCACCACGTTGCGTGCGAGGCCGGTCACCTTCTGCTCGTGGGGAATCATGGTCTGGAATCTCTTC
>CAZILR010000047.1:0-12926 GCA_964539995.1 uncultured Planctomyces sp. | reverse complement strand
TGTCCCAATAGGCATCCTCGCGGGTGCGTCGCGGTTGTCTCCGTCGCTGAGAGACCGATCGCCCCTCTCCACCTGCCTCACTGCGAGTGGCTGGGAGGACTTCGGTATCACTTTCGTCCTCGTCTTCGCTCTCTTCCAAGTCGACGCTGGAGGCATCAACCTCCGGAGGAAGGGTCAGCCCATCGTCGTAGTCGGCGGGTAAAGTTAATCCATCCGCTTCAAAATCTTCGGGAAGCGTCAAACCTGCGTCTTCAGATTCCGAGCCGGCGTCAGAGGACAGCGTCAAGCCCTCGTCACTGGCGACCTGTATGTCTTCAGCAACACCAAACCCAAAGGGTTCGTCTTCGCTGGCTTTTGCTTTGACTGCTGCTTGCGGCAGTTTCTTGACTACGGGCCTGGCGGCCACAACCGGCAAAGATCCGGGGGCTGGTGGAGCCTGTGGAGATTCAGCCGCAGGAGCAAATTCCACCTCCGATTGAGAAATCGAGACTGGCGGCTCCGGCGGTTTGGGAAGCTCGACCTTGAACATGTCGTCGTCGAGAAGGTCTTCGTCTCCAGTGGCTTTGTCCAAATTGATGCCAAAGAGGTTCTGAGCCAAACCCGCCCAGTCATCGGCAGGTTGGTCTTGTTGTGTTTTCTTGCTCATAGGTGGCGGAGAGTAACCTGTCCCACCTCATCCGCCAACTATGACTCTTCCCCATGAGGCCGCCATAAAACTTGGCAGCTCGATGTCTCATTGCTGGTTCTGTCGAGAGGTTGCGAAATGTCACCAATCCGGCAGCACCTGGATCAGACGAGTCACTGTGCGCCACAGTGGGAGATCTAGGGAAACTTTTCATGCAACTTACTTGCGAAGAGCCTGGCAGATCCTCATCATTCGGCCGTGGTTTGTCGGACGGAATCGGCAAGCTCGTTTTAGCCCGCAAAGTGCCGTACACAAATTGGAATGTCGGACAGCTCGTCCCGCGGCGGGTGATGTATGTTGTCAGTGGCTGACGTTGCAGTACCGTTAGCCGGGACTGGGTGTCCAACGAACAAAAGGAGCGAGAGCATGAAGAATCTGTTGAGTCTGATGGTGGCTGGCGTCCTGGCGATGTCAGCGGCGGTGAGCGATGCACAACCTCCGGCCCCGATGCCGGAACCGATGGCGGCCCCGGTGGCAGCGGGTGGCCCGGTTGAGCTGTATCACTGCGTGAAGTACAAGGATCTCGATGACGTGGCTTGCTGCGCGAAGCCGATGATCGTCGAGGTCACGGACCCCTGCTGGAAGCCGGATCCGTGCAACCCCTGCTGCAAGCCACCGTGCGTGAAGGTGCAGATCTGCGTGCCAGATCAATGCTGTCCGCCCAAGGTCAAGTGCAGCAAGGATGGCCGGGAAGTCCGCTACGACTTCGGCAAGTATTCCGTCGATGTTCGCAGCAAGAAGGGCTACGTCGAAGTGAATTACGACGACTAAGTCTTCGCCAGCATCCTGACGAAAAACACAAACCGGCCGAGGTGGAATCCTCGGCCGGTTTCGTTTTTGGAGAATGGACACTATCTCTCACGCACCAATCCGAGTCACCCGTACCGCGCACGATTTGTAGCTCGGTTGCTTGGAGTACGGATCGAACACCGCATCCGTGAGTTGATTGGCATTCGATTCGTGCATCGGCACAAACACCTGACCGACCGGCACGCTGGGAGTCAGAAATGCTTGAGCGGTCACTCGGCCCCGTTGTGATTCGACCGAGACGATCTCGTTCGGGACAATGCCGAGCGACCGGGCGTCGTTCGGATTGATCTCGACATACAACCGCTGCGGATACAACTTCCGCAACACGTCCGATTTGCCAGTGCGTGTCTGCGTGTGCCATTGCGACGCCGTGCCGCGTCCCGTCAGCAGCACGAACGGATACTTCGCCGACGCCGGCTCCGGCATCGGCCGCGGAGCCTCGAAGAGAAACTTCGCGCGGCCGTCAGGATGGTAAAAACGGCCGTCCTCGAACAAGCGGCGTTCTGTGGAGACTTCACTGCCCCCTGCCCCCTGCCCCCTGACCCCTGCTTCAAACGGCCATTGAATTCCGCCCGACTCTTCGATCATCCGGTAACCGTCGATCCCCGTGATGTCACATGGCTGATTGGCGGAGAGTTCTTTCAGAATTTGAAACGTCGCCGCTGGTGAGTCCCAGCGAGCAAACATTTCGCCGCAACCCCAAGCGTCGGCGATCAGGCGGAAGATCGAGAAGTCGGACAATGCTTGGCCCGGCGCACGGCGCACTTTCTTGAAGACACCGATGCGGCGTTCGCTGTTGATGAACGAACCGTCTTTCTCGCCCCAGCCGGCGGCGGGCAGAACGAGGTCGGCGCGCTGAGCCGTCTCGGTCGTGTGATACATGTCTTGCACGACCAGAAATTCCAGGCGATCGAGAATGTCGTGACACAACCGTTGATTGATCCACGAATGAGCCGGGTTCGTGCAGATGATCCACAGTCCTCGAATTTTTCCTTTGAGCACGCCTTCGAGAATTTCGTGATAAGCCCACGACGCCTCGCGCGGGATGCGGGCTTCGTCGATCCCCAAGATGCCGGCGACCTTCGCACGGTGATCCGCGTTCGCGAAGTCGTGGCCGCCGAGCAATCCTGTCGTGTTGGAAAACAGTCGCGAGCCCATCGCGTTGCACTGGCCGGTGATCGAGTTCGCTCCAGTTCCCGGCTTGCCGATGTTGCCGGTCATCAGCGAAAGATTGATGAGAGCCTGAGCCGTGCGGACTCCTTGGTAGCTCTGATTGACGCCCATCGTCCACCAGAATGACACACGCTTGCCGTCGTGAATCAGCGTCGCGAAGCGTTCGATCGTTTCGGCGGGCAAGCCAGTCGCGGCGACGACTTTCTCCAAAGTGAACGGCGTGACAAACTCGGCGAACGAATCGAAGCCGTTCGTGTAAGCGTCGATGTATTCGCGGTCGATCCAATTCCGCTCGATCAAAATTCGAGCGATGCCGTAAAACAGGTCCATGTCCGATTTCGGAGCCAGCGGCAGATGCAGCGTCGCGGCCATCGCGGTCTCGGTGCGACGCGGATCGACGACGATGATTTCCGGCTTATTTTTGTTCCGCATCACCCGCTCCCACATGATCGGGTGGGCGAGACACAGATTGCTGCCGACCAGCACGATCGTGTCGGATTCCTCGAAGTCGGCGTAAGTGTATGGCGGAGCGTCGAAGCCGAACGATTGCTTGTATGCAACGACGGAAGTCGCCATGCACTGCCGTGTGTTGCCGTCGCCGTGTTTCATGCCCATGCCGAACTTGGCGAGCGCGCCGAGCAACGCCATCTCCTCGGTCGCCATCTGTCCGGTGCTGATGAACGCGATCGAATCGTCTCCGTGTCGCGATTGAATCCCCTGCATCCGCGCGACGAACGTCTTGAGCGCGGTGTCCCAATCGACCGGCCGCAGCTTGCCTCCCGCGTCGCGCAGCAGCGGAGTCGTCGCCCGATCCGGCGCGTCGAGCACCGTCAACGCTTCCCAACCTTTCGGACAGGCCATGCCGAGGTTCACCGGGTAATCGGTGTTCGGCGACAGTGAGACAGCCTCGCCATCCTTCAAATGCAAGTTGAGACTGCATCCGGTTGAGCAGTAGCCGCAAACAGAAGTCGTGGTTGTGTCGGGTTGCGTCTTCGAGGGGACTCGCCCCAGGCCAAATCCGCCCGGCGAGAGCAACAAGTCTCGCGTGAGCGGGCCATCAAACGCACGCAACAGAGTACTCTCGGTCATCGGATCGTTCCCGGCATTCGAGGTGCGGCGACCGCCGCGAAGAACAAGTAGCGTTCAAATAACTCGCCGAGCACGCATGTCGCGAACAATCCCGCCGAGGTGGCGATCATCGCGGACGACACTGGAACCGCGTCGTTGAGCAGCGATCGCAGCACGAGCGGCAGTACGAGGCCGCCGAGCAATCCGAAGGTGAACCGAGCCTGCGTCCAATGGACCAGCGGGCCAGTCATCAGGAGCGCCGAGCGTTTCAGTGGTGTCGTTTGTTTTCGCAGCAAATGCCGGAAGATCAGCGACTCAAACGTCAGTTTCGTGACCGCCACAAGAATCAGCGATTGGCAGATGAGGTCGCCTCGCCGCAGCAACAACTGTGTCACCGCACCATCTTGAATGACGGCCAGAGCCAGTAACGTCACCCACATCGTCGCGATGCCGAGCAACGCAGTCGTCAGTGCGAACCGTGTCGCGGTCAACGGGAAGGACCAAAACGCTCGCTGCGTGAAGGCGTAAATCATCACCGAGCAGAACACACCGATGAGTCCCGACGCGCCGACCGACCAGCCGACTGCTCGTAACAGCGACGGGCTGAGGCCGACCGACTCGAACCCGAACCAGTTTCCCGCCGCGTACAAGACCGCAGCTCCGGCGAACGCGCCGAACACGACGATCTCGCGGCTCAGCCACGAGTGACGCAGTCCGATGACCGCTCGCCAAGCGTACTGCGGGCGGCCGAGATGCAAGGTGCTCGCCGCCAACGCCAGCAAACCGAATGCGAGTGCGTTTGCCGAATGCAGCGGACGAATCGCCGCGAAGAGCTCCGCCGACAGTAGCCGTTCGAGTGCGAGGCCGACCAAGAACGCTCCGACCGAAAGCTGCGTCAGCACGAGCATCACGATCAACGGCCAGTGCGGATGCTGAGCGCTCACCGAATGAAAATCGGCCGGGAGCAAGTTGCGAGGGAAGACCTTCTTGCTTTTGTACGTCGTGGTCGGCAGCGTGATCTGCGGTTCGGGAGCACCCGGCAAGAACGAGTTCGCTTCGCAGTCTTCGACGACCTGTTCGCGGCTGACGATCCGAATCGCGATCGCTTCGTGCGGGCACGCTTGCACGCAGGCCGGTGCTTCGCCGTGAGCAAGCCGATCCGAGCACATGTCGCACTTGCGCACGATGCCGAGTCCGCTGTGGTACTTGGGCACGTCGTAGGGGCACGCCAGCGTGCAGTACTGACAGCCGAAGCATTGATCGTCGAGATGCTTCACGATCCCCGTGACCGGGTCTTTCTCGTAAGCATCGACCGGGCACGCGCTCATACACCCCGGTTCGAGACAGTGATGACACGCGGTTGTGACGTGCTGCAAAACCGGCAACTCGGTCGTTCCGCCAATCAACATTCCGACGTCACGCCACGTCTCGTTGCTGTCCAATCCGTTGAGCGAGTGACACGCCGTCACGCACGCTTTGCAACCGGAGCAACGGTCGAGATCGACCTCGAAGGCATACTGCTGGCCAGGACCGGGCGGGCTCGCCGGGATCAGCGATTTGTAGTACCGCGACTGAGCAGGCAGCTCACCGCCGTCATGCTGTCGGGCGAATTCTTCGACAGCCGTGAGCTGTTGCTGGTCGGCGAGCAATCGTGCCAACAAGGATTCGCCGCCCCCATCGGGCTTGCCCCGGTGGTTCAGGGGATTTTGTACTACTTCAAGTTTGTCGGCTTCAATCGGCATCTCCAGCGACTTCGGTGGCGAGTAGTGCAGGGTCCCGCGAGCCACCGGGGCAAGCCCGGTGGGGGATGATGAAGTCGTTTCAGGCATCGCGCGACCTACACTTCCAACAGCTCGCGTGTCTGTTCAGGCGATGGCGCGGACGAACAACTCGTCTGACACGACGTTGCCAGGCGGCAACCGATTTCCGTCGCCAGTTCACCGTCGAGCACTTCCGTCGGCGGAAGTTGCAGCAGCACGTCATCGCCGTCGACGCGAACGGAGAACGTGCGGATGTGATACTCCTCGCCTTGCAGCGACTCGCCCGTTTGCAGCGAGAACGTCTTCTTGTGCAGCGGGCAGGCAACCTTCGGCGTACCGGCCGCGTCGCCGAGGATGCCTCGGCCGAGCACGAACGCCTTTTTGTGCGGGCACATGTTCTGAGTCGCGTACCATTCGCCGCGCGATGCGAAGTTGAAGACGGCGATCTGGACTTTGCCGTATTTGATCGTCGCGCCCCCGTCCTTGGGGAAGTCCCAGGTCTTGCCGACCGAGACCCATTCGGTGGACTCTGTCATTGCAGCGGCCTCCTCCGCTTCATGTTCGCCGAGCGTGCGACCATCCAACATTTTGAATTGTTCGAGTGACACAACTTCGCTGGGCCAGAACTCCGGCCGAGCTTGCCCGCGTTCCGGGACAATCTCGATGCACGATTCGGTCTCGTCCGTGTTGACGAACTGCGAGAACCGTTTGCGTTTTTCTGGATCGCGGACGACGGCGGCCCATTCGCATTCGTAGGTATCGACCAATCGCTGCATCATCGCTTCGAGTTCCGCCGCGATACCGAGTTTGTCATTCACGACGACGTCGCGAATGTGGTCGATGCCCCCTTCGAGCTTCTCGCACCAGACCGAGGTTCGCGTCAGCCGGTCGGCGGTCATGATGTAATACATGAAGAAGCGGTCGATGTACTTGATCGCCGTCTCTTCATCGATGTCCGCGACGAGCAAGTCGGCATGCCGAGGCTTCGCTCCGCCGTTGCCGCAGACGTAGAGGTTGTAACCCTTCTCGGTCGCGACGAGTCCGACGTCTTTGCCTTGAGCCTCGGCACATTCGCGCACACAACCGCTGACCGCCATCTTCACTTTGTGCGGAGCACGCACTCCCTTGTAGCGGTTCTCGACCCGCACCGCGAAGCCGACCGAATCTTGCACGCCATACCGGCACCATGTCGTCCCGACACAGCTTTTCACCGTCCGTAGTGCCTTGCCGTAGGCGTGTCCGCTTTCAAATCCCGCATCGACGAGCTGCTCCCAAATGTCCGGCAGGTCTTGCACCTGAGCTCCGAACAAGTCGATCCGCTGCCCGCCCGTGATCTTTGTGTAGAGGCCGAACTTCTTCGCGACATCACCGAGCACGATCAGCTTGTCGGGCGTGATCTCGCCACCGGCGACGCGCGGCACGACCGAGTACAACCCGCCGCGTTGCATGTTCGCGAGGAACCGGTCGTTCGTGTCCTGCAACGTCGCGTGATCATCGTTGACGATGACTTCGTTCCAGAGGCTCGCCAGGATCGAAGCGACCGCCGGCTTGCAGATTTCGCAGCCGTTTCCTTTGCCACATGCGGCGATGACCGCATCGAACGATTTCAGCTCTTTGACCTTCACGACCGCGAACAGCTCGGTGCGCGACAACGAGAAATGTTCGCAGAGGTTGTTCGTGACGACCTTGCCCGCTTTCTTCAGCTCGGCCTTGAACAGATCGGTGACGAGCGGCACGCAGCCGCCGCAGCCGGTTCCCGCTCGCGTACATTTTTTGACGGCATCGACCGAATCGCAGCCACCTTCGCGAATCGCGTGACAGATCGCTTGCTTGCTGACGTTGTTGCACGAGCAAATCTGCGCGTCATCCGGCATCGACTCGACACCACCGAGGGACGCCCCGCCCGTCTTGCCGACAAGCAACTCATGCGGCTTGCACGGCAACGGCTGCGTTCCCTTCGCCAGAATCGAGAACGTCCCGTACTCGGACGCATCGCCGACCAACACGCCACCAAGCAGCTTCGTGCCGTCGAGACTGAAGATGAGCTTCTTGTAAACACCGCCAAACGGGTCTTCAAAACTCAACGGGACGGCTCGTTCCGCCGGAGCTTCGTAATCGCCGAATGACGCGACATCGCAGCCCATCAGCTTGAGCTTCGTCGAAAGATCAGTCCCCGTGAAATGCCGCTCGTCGCCAGTCAAATTCGCGGCGACGATCTCCGCCATCTCGTAGCCCGGCGCGACCAGTCCGTAAATCATGCCGCGGTGCAGAGCACATTCGCCAATGGCATATACGTCGGGATCGGAGGTGCGAAGCTGATCGTTGACCGTGATTCCGCCACGCGGACCAACGTGGACGCCGGATTCTTTCGCCAGATCATCACGCGGACGAATGCCGGCCGAGACGATGATCATTTCCAGATCGAGCGACTCGCCGTCGTTGAATTCCAGCCGCTCGACTTTGCCGTTGCCGTGAGCCTCTTTGCTCGACTTGTTGAGATGCACCTTCACGCCGAGCGACTCGATCTTCTTCACGAGCGTTCGCGAACCGGCGTCGTCGATCTGCCGAGGCATCAGCCGCGGAGCAAACTCGATGACGTGTGTTTCCAACCCCAGATCAAACGCCGCCTTCGCCGCTTCCAGGCCAAGCAATCCGCCGCCGATGACCGCGCACCGCTTCGATTTCTTGGAATACTCGATGATGTGATTCAGGTCTTCGATCGTCCGATAGACGAACACCCCTTGCTTATTGAACCCCGGCACTGGCGGCACAAACGGAAACGAGCCGGTCGCCATGATCGCGACGTCGTACTTGATCTCGACACCCTTCTGCGACCGCACAGTCTTGGTCGCCAAATCCATCGCGCACGCACGGTCGCCAAGATGAATTTCGACGCCGTGCTCGCGATACCACTCCATCCGCCCAATCATCAACTTCTCGGCATCGCGGTGAGCAAAGAAGCTCGTCAGTCCCACACGGTCGTACGCGGCGCGCGGTTCTTCGCAAAACGTGACGATGCGGAACTGCTTGGCCTTGTCAAACTCAACCAGCTTCTCGCAGAAGCGCTGGCCCACCATGCCGTTTCCGATCACGACAATCGTTTTCTGTGCGAGCATCGGAGCCGAATCCTCGGAATTGGTCTCGTGTGTCGTTGTTTTCATGTCGCCACTAATCTCGTGCGAAAAAACCAATTCCATGATGTCTCTAATGAGTGACTCTCCCAACGACGGCGGTCATTCGGAGAACTTGATTGTCGGAAGAGCAAACTCAGGGCCACGCGCGGGATGTGGTAAGCAACGTGTGTGCCCAAGTGCCGTCCGAGAGATTTAGCCAGCGGTGAAGTCGCTGATTTTTCACCGATTTACGGCTCATTCCACGAACCATCCGTTTTTCCAAACTTGTCGATCGATCGCAGAACCGCGCGTCGCCCGCTGAAAGTCGGGGCAACGGGAGCAAGGTTCTGGGCAGTCCATCAGATCGTTTGCTGCTCATGTCGGCGAATGCGGAGCACTACGCAGTGCAGCCAGACCAAACTGATCACGGTGAGGCCGAACACGACCCAGAACATCGACTGCGGTTGTCCGGTCCATTCTTTGAGATACGCAAACAACGGCGGCATCGCGAAGCCTCCCAGCGCCGCCAGCGACCCGACCAGGCCGACGACCACTCCCACGTCTTTCGGGTAGTACTCCGGCACATATTTGACGGTCGAGGCTTTTCCGAAGCCTTGCGTGATTCCCAAAAGAGTCACGCAGATTGTGAACGACGTCAGGCCCATCGGAATGAACAGCAACAGCGAGATCACTGAACCGACGATGAAGACTCCGTAGGTCACTTTCCTCGGACCAAACCGATCCGACAGCCAACCACCAAGCGGACGCAGCAGGCTCGACGCGAAGATGAATGGGGTCGTCAGCAGCGCCGCCTTCGCCAACGGCAGGTTGTAGACACTGACGAAGTACTTCGGCAGCCAAGCCGACATCGCCACATACGCCCCAAAGACCACCGTGTAATACAGACTGAATCGCCACACGCGAAGATCTTTGAGCGGCGACAGCATGGCCTTGAGTGATCGCCCCGCACCCGGCTTCTTGTCCGTCGCCGGAGCAATCACCGCGACGGCAATCGCCATCAACAACAGCAAGCTACCGTAAAGAAATGGCACGAATCTCCAACCGCCGGGAATCCAGCCCCCCAGCACTCCGGCCGCAGGCACAAGGGCGATCAACGCCGGACCAATCAGCTTCGTCACCGAGGCTCCGACGTTGCCCGCTCCAAACAATCCCATCGCGAAGCCCTGCTGCTTCGGCGGAAACCAAGCGGCATTCCAGGCCGATCCGACCGAGAACGAATTGCCTCCCAAACCCACGAGGAACGCAAAGAACATCAACTGCCCGTAGCTCTGCGAGGTCGCGACCAAAAATGAACTGACACTTGCGAAGAGCAACAGCCCGATGAATGTCCGCTTGCCACCCAATCGGTCGGCGAGCATTCCGAACGGCAAACGCCAGATCGCTCCATTCAAAATGGCGATCGCGGACAACCACGCCAGCGACACATCGCTGAACTGGAACTCCCTCTGAATCGGAATGCCGAGCACCCCGAACATCAGCCACGCGGCGAAGCTCAGCGTGAATCCCGTGAACGAGAGCCACAACACTTTCGTGCGATTGGTGCGTTCGATGGCCTGAGCCAGATCAGCACTCGTGGGCAGATTCGATTCGAGCGGCAACGTGCTTCCCAGCGACGAAGCACTCGCCGCGCGGGGCAATTCCGTAGACGACATGTGATAAGTTCCCAACCCTGGCTCGAAGACGTTCGCGTCATCGCGTGATCATCGTTCGGGTCGGAGACTCGTTGGAGCGCAAGCCGCAATCGGTGGCCGACTCCACGGCCCTCGCGGCGTTCAAGAATCCCGACTCTTCAGGTGCCGCAGCCTCATTACAAGCCGCGTGCCAAAACCCGGTCTGAGCAGACTCGGCGAGGGCTCCAAGAGAACGGATGCGTGGTTTTCGCTCGTGGAAATCCACGTCCCGGCGAAGCGAGGAATTTGTAGAAAAAGCTGCCAAGCTCAAAGGCCGAAGACTGGAAAGCCGCGTCGCTGCTCAAAATCCATGCGGCCATGTCGGGCAATTAGTCGTCTTCGCCGACACCGGACTTCGTCTTCTGCACGACGAACTTGTGGCCGCACTCGCACTGAGCTTTGCGGACATGCACTTGAGTTCCGCACTTCGGACAAGGCTTTCGCCACGCGGACGGGGTCGCATCCATCACCGTCGTTTTGTCCGGCTTCTTGGCCTTCAGCTTTTTCATCCGCTTTTCGTCGGCTTGCGCCTCGGCACACTGCGGATGCACGCCCGCCGGAGAATACGAAACTTGGCCACAAACCGGGCAGACTTTTCGCGGCGGAGTCGTGTACATCGGGCCGGGCTTTTTTTGATTCATGGGAACCTGCTGGGTGAACTCACCAATGGGCGAGCATGATACCAGCCCGGAATCCGAGATTCCATCAGGCTCTCTTAATCCCGCGAAACACCGCTCAGGGAGCTGCGGTTGGCAGCGCTTGCAACGTCACGGTGACTTCCAGTGGTTTCTCGTCGCGCAACACGGTCAATCGGACGGTTTCCCCCACATCGTGGCGGTCCAGCGAGCGATACAGGTCGTTTTGATTCCGTACTTCATGGCCATCGACTTCGACGATGGCGTCTCCTATCACTTGCCGTTTCCGATCGATGCCACGCAGTCCTGCCTTTTCGGCGGCGCTGTTCGGAAAGACTTCGTCAATCACGACCCCCTTCCGTTGCAGACGCACGGTGAGTCGATCATCCAACAGGCGAATCCCCAGTCCCGGACGTTTGACCTTCCCGCTGCTGATGAGTTGCGGAACGACTCGCTGCACCGTATCGACGGGAACCGCGAAACCAATTCCCACCGAACCACCGGAAGGGCTTTTGATGGCGGTTGTGACGCCGATCAGACGGCCGGCGCTGTCCAGCAGCGGCCCACCGGAGTTTCCAGGGTTGATCGCCGCATCCGTCTGGATCACTCCTTGAATTGGGCGGCCAGAGATCGATTCGATCTCGCGTCCCAAACCGCCGATGATGCCGGTCGTGAGCGTCTGGTCCAACTCAAACGGACTGCCGATCGCGAATACTTTTTGGCCGACCTCCAGATCAAACGAGGTTCCCAAGGGAATCGGCTGCAGTTTCTCGGCCGGGCAATCCACTTTCAGAACCGCCAAGTCTTTCGATTCATCGACTCCGACTAATTTCGCTTCCAGTCGAGTGTTGTCCGCCAACGTGACCCACGCTTTGTCGGCGTCGTGGATGACGTGATAGTTCGTGACGATGTGGCCGCTCTGATCCCAAACGAAGCCGCTTGCGGATCCCTTCGGGACGTCAAATTCATTGAGACTTCGCCAATCGAATCTCTGTGCGACATTGTCAACATGCACGACCGATGATGCGACCCGCTTGAAAAGTTCGATCGTCGCCTTTTCATCCGCCGCGAGGTCACCGCGAGCAACGACTAGACGCTCTTGCCGAGTAAAGTCGCGATACACCAACACCAGCACCAAGATCGCCAGCATCATCACCAGCGAACCGTTGATCGACACTCCGGGCCGAGAGCGCGAACCGGCCGAGTCACTCTCTTCACGAGGCTCCATGAGGCACCTGGGAAAATTCGGAAGGGGGAATTCGGAAGTCGGAACAATGTAGCAACATTCCGATTTCCGCCCTCCCACTTCCGGCTTATTTAAGGTCAGCCGCTCGCTCGCGCAAATCTTTCATCGCGGCGGCGAACCGGACTTGGACTTTTTCAGGTAACTTCGCGAATTGGCGTTTGACGTCCGGAGTGATCGCTTTCGCGCAGCGTTCGAGCATGACCGCCAGGCGTTTGACGGTTTGCTCAACGCTGACCGACGTCGCATTACCGGGAACTTCGTCCAGAACCTCGCGTGGCGGAGTCGTGGCTCCCGTGCGGAACGGAGCGTACTCACCGGCCGAAGCGGACAGCGTCGCGGCATCGGCGGTTTCGCGGCCCCGTTTCGCCGAACCGGCCGGCATCGGAGCGCGCGACGCGGGGAGATCGAGATCACCTTCGGCTCGCACGACGCCAGGACGATCTGCGTCGTAGGCATCGAAGGCCGCCGCGCCGTCACTGCCAACCAGCAGAGCTTCCTGATCGTCCGTTGCGCTCGTCGTGACATCCTCGCCGAGTTGCAACCGTCGCCACGCCTTCATCTCGGCAATCGTCGCTTCGTTTTCGTTGGCCCAGCTCAGGCATTCGGCGGCATCGTCCCAATTCAGAGCGATGTAAAAGTGCGACCACTTCAACGCCGAGTAACTGTCTTTGACGTCGGTGAACGTCTCGCAGACACGACGCCTTTGATAAACCTGATCGCCGGACATGCCGACCAACTCGCCGAA
>CAZILR010000046.1:0-15260 GCA_964539995.1 uncultured Planctomyces sp. | reverse complement strand
CCGGCGACAATATTTATCGCGACGGCTGTGTCGGCCACATCGACGCGCATCACGGCAGCGACATCCCCGATTTCATCGGGTCACTGAAACGCATCCAATCCAGCACCGTCGAATGGTTGCTTCCCAGCCACGGCCCTGCGTTTCGCAAAGATCAAAAGTTGCTGCAAAAGGCGATCGACCGGCTCGATCAGTACCAGCACATGGCCGACTTCGGCACCTGTGCGATCGACTGGCCCCTGCTCGACGAATGGGAAGCGGAGATCGTCAAAGGGGTCGTGCCGAAGTAGCGCCCTCACCAACCCGAAGCGTCAGCGAGGGCGAACGCTTCATCGACGATGACCGTGAACGGAGCCGTGTGAACCGCTCGCCCTCGCTGACGCTTCGGGTTAGTTTGTCGCTCGCAGTCGTCGGCGCAGATGTCTGCGTCGCCTAAGCCAACGCCGAATCGCACGCCACCGAGCGCCAATGCCGCGTCGTCCGCGCATCACATGCAGCATGCGGCCGACCGTTTGCTTGATGGCCGAGAGTTTGGCCCGCGTCGCCTGATACAACGGCATGGCCTTGATCGCCGCATACAGTCGGTCGCGCGTCACCGTCAGCCAGTCATGCAGCCGAGCGAACCAGCCAATCGTCATCAGTTTGGGTTGGCAGATGACGTACAACCGCGCGACGATCGCAGTCCCCGCGACCTTGGCCACGACAATCACTCCCAGACCAATCAAGACATGCCCAGGAATCTGGCTCCGAGTCATCAGCCAGACGGCGGCCAACTTGACGGGAAACAGCAACGCTCCCGGAATCAGAAACACCACCATCGTCGGGTAAGGCGGCAACCCTCGGATGAATTCCTCCAGCCAGCGGAAGAGTGGAAACTTCGCGATCCACGCGGTCAGAACCTTCAAATGCTCCCACAGCCACTCCTCGATCCACATCAGGAGCGCCGCGAGCACGATCAACGGCGGAGTCAGCAGTCGCTTCAACCAGAACATGAACATCCCCGAACGTCAGTCTCGCCGGTCAACACACCAACGGCTGAACTACTTCTTGGCTTTCTTTGCGGAGTCTTGCTCGTCCGCCGCCGCTTGATCAAAAGCCGCCTTCTGATTCGGCGACAGCAGCCCGTCGAGCTTGCCGCGAAAGTCTGTCGAGATTCGCTCACGCATTTCTTGGCGGAACTTTTCTTGAGCCTGATCGTCTCCCTTCGACGCCACTAGCTTCGGCTGAAACTCTTCGCTCACGGCCTTCGCGACTTCCTGATGCGCCGCGTTGATCCGCTCGATCAACGCGCGTTGGTCGGTCGTGAGGATATTGGAAACCTTGATCCGCAAGCTCGCCTGAGCGTCGCTGACCAGCTTGCGATTCGCCTCACGCTGAGCCTCGGTCAAATTCGGATCTTTGCGAACCGTCGAGCGGAGCGTCTCGTTGTCGATGGTCTCGCGTCGAGCCGCCTGAAGCTGCTCGATCTGTTGTGGGGACAACAGCAAGGCGGCATTCAAACCCGGAACGAACTGATCGGAGAACTCGCGCTTGGGGGCCGACCAAAACGGAAAGTTCCCAATTGCCGGCTTCTTCTCGACGGCAAATGCGGACGCAGCCAATGCGAACACAACCGTCAGGACGAATGCTCGAACCATGACAACCCCTCCAGAAAAAAGGATGTGACAGACGCTGCTCACGTTACTTGGCGAAAGGCGTGAATACCATCGCTGCCGAGCACGTTCAACGACCGATCATTCGAGCGGCTCAGCGATCGCGGTGCCGATCCCTGTCGCTCCATAGCCGTTGCCGCAATAGAACAGCCGCAGGCGATTCCCCTCGCGGACGACGTGCGGATACTCCGTCATCTTGCTTTCCCAACCTTTGCCCGTGGGTGGCAATGCGAGGTTTTCTCCGGGAGCGCCACGCTGCCAAGTGATGCCGTCCGAGCTTGCGGCTTCGCAAATCGAGTACGCGCCGAACTTGGTCCCGATGCCAGCGTAGATGGCTCGGTAACCGTTGTTGGTCTTCCAAAGATTCAGCGCGATCGTCGCCGCGTTCTCGTAGTCGGCTTCGCGGCGAGGGCGAAGTTCGACTCGCTTGTCGAACCACGTCAGGCCATCGAACGAATGCGCGACGACCGATTGCTTCGCCTGATCGACCAACAGGTCTTTGCTCGGCGTGCCGGTCGGAAGCGTGTAGTGCATCCGGTACAGCGTGCGGCCGTCGGCTTGTGGCAGCTCTTCGATGGGACCGCCTCCCGCGATGCCGCGATTCTTCGGCCAATCGGCAAAACCATCGCCGGTGAGAATCGGATCGGGCGAGTGCTTCGTCCAATGCAGCAGGTCTTCGCTGGTGGCGAGTCCCATGCCCCAGAAACCTTGCAGTCCAGCACCGCTCTGCGCACTTCGGCCGGTGTAGTACAGATGCCACTTGCCTCCGATCCGATGCACGCACGGCAGCACGCACCACGTTTCGTCGAAGCTCCCCTTGCCGCCAAGGTCAAACAGCGGTCCGCGCCGCTGCCACTTGGTGACATCGTTGATCGGGCAAGTCGCAAGGCAGATGCGCCGTCGGCCTTTCGAATCGCCGCCGGCATAAAACAGCCAGTACTCGCCGTCACGAGTCACCACGAACGGGTTCATGCAGCACGTCTTGTCAAACTCGCCGCCGCCCGGAGGCAAAACCGGATTGCGAGCATCGCGTTGCCAGGCATGAACTCGGAACGGCGGCGGTTTCGCGACGTCGTCCGCGAACGACGGAACAAGTTCGCGTTTGAGTACCGCGAGCCACATCTCCGCCGCGCGGCGCTGGCCGATGCCGCTGAAGTGTCGGCGAGACTTCGCATCGCCACGGTTCTCGCCGGTGAGCGTGTCGGTGTCGGGACCGGCTCGGAAGCCCGGTAGTTTGATGAGTTCGTCGATCGCACCGCGGATGCGGCCTTCACCGGCTGGGTCGTTGTAGACCGTCGGATGATGCGTCGATTTCGCGAGCAGCCACGGCGGCTCGAAGCCCCACGCTTTCGCGGCGGTCTCGCGAATCGTTTTGAGATTCGCGACGTATTTCTCCGCCGTTGTTTTGGCGATGACGTCCGATTCCCCCTGCTGCCAGAGGACCGCGCGGAAGCGTCCGAGCGTTTGCCCGGCCTTCACCAAACGCGGATGCAATTGCCCGTCCGGCATCCATTGCATCGACGATGTCCCGCCGACCGCGACGTTCGCGAAACCGATCGGCACACGCACTTCTTTCGCCAGCGCATCCCCCAGAAGCGGCCAGATCGAACCCCCGTCGCTGCCATCCGGAGCTGGCTGTGGATCGTTCGCGACCGTCCAAGTTCCTTTCGCGGAATCGAACGCGACGACGCGACCTTGCGGTTCGGCCACCTGGAACCGTTCGTCGTTGCAGTTGGTCGCGTACGACTGACCGGCCACGACGAACACCTCGCCAACGCCGATAGGCTCAACCTTGCCGATCGCCATCTCCTCCTCGTCAACGCGGCAGCGCACCTCCAGCCGATACCAGCCTCCCGCCGCGACACGCACCGTTGCCTCAATCGCCGAGTCCTTGAATTTGACGTCAAGCTTTGTCCAATCGGAACCGTGACCGGTCGCCCCTTCCAGCGCGACGACGCGCGACGACCACTCAGCACGCTCGGCAACATTCGGAGTTTCAACGAGAACGAGAACGTCGGCGTGTCCCGTGGCAGGATCGCTTCCCGTTCGTTGCACGACTTGATGAGGCTTCGGTTCGGCCAGCTTGAGCTTCGTCGCTTCAGTGGCCTCGGCCACAAGGCCGAGCGGACAAAGAATCGTTGCCAGCAGCCACGACAATGCGGCGATGAGCGTCGAATGGCCTCCAAGACATCGGACTCGTGAAACTTTGCAGAGGCCGATCAACGCCGACGGGTGACAACTGAACGGCCGCGAGTGCTTAGTCATCGTTGTATCCACTCGTGATGGGAGGACGTGTGGCAGACTCACCGAGGCGAGCATGTTATCCGTCTTTTTCGTTTGTGCATGGGACACCGACTCCGATCGTCTCTGGACCACGGTCGATTGACTCGCCACGTTTGGGGAGACCGGACGTGGGTGTCCGGTCTACGCGACGGGTTCTGTGGGTCGTGTCGGCGATGCAGCGTTCGTGAACGATCAACGACTGCATTCCCCGGTTGTCCGCGACACAATCGAACCGATCCGCGCGACAGGCGTGTTGGCATTGAGCGGCAATGGCGGCAGGACGGCATTCGTCGGCGAGTCAGGCAGGCGCGGCACAGGGCGGAGGATGCTCGCAATGCCGATCTCAGGCGGTTTCGGCGCGTCGAGACTGTCCGGCTACCAAGCGGGGTGTTGCCACGAATTCGAGACGAATCACTTGCTTGTTGCCGAAGTGTGTTGCCGATCCTCTTGCCACCAGAACATTGGAATGTCCACGCGACGAAAGGATTCGTGAGCGACTGAAAGCCTTCACCATGTCCTTCCGACCGACGACCTTTGTCGTTGTCACCACCGGCCTGATCGCGGCGGCGGGATTCACTGGCTGTCAGGCACCACGAACCCTGCGATCGTTTGAACTTCCATCCGTTCCGTGGCGACGGACGTCTCAACCGCGTCCGCGTTACGAAGAAGATCACGGCGCTTCCGAGACCTACCTCCCGGAGGCCGCCGAGGTTCCGCAACCAACGTATCCGCAGCCCACGGTTCCTGACCAACCAAAGCTGCGGCTGCCACCCGAACCAACATTCCAATCCGATCCGGCCAACAACCTTCGACCCATTCCGGCTCCGCCGGCTGTCGAGGTGGAGGCACCACAAGCTCGGCGTTGGAAGCCCTCGCAACCGAATCCGCCGGCCGCGCAAGGGCCACAGTACACCAGTCAAAGCGAATCGTCGCTGGAAGATTTCAATCTGCCTCCAGCGCGAGTCACTTACAACTCCGAGACGATCACCGAAGAGCCAGACATCACTCCCGCTCCCGAACCCAGCAGCGCCTCGCAACCGCGGCTGTTTCGACCGGCGGGGTCTGCCAAGAACATGTTCGACACCATGAAGCGCAAGCTGTCTCGATAACTCGACCGAACGTCATCCACGAAGTCACATCGCAAACCATCGCGGAGTTCCAAGGACCACAATCGCCCCGGAGTTGATTCATCGAGTCTTTTCCAAGTGTCCTTGGGGCTGGGAGGGTTGGGGTGTCGCTGGGAGCTTGCTCCCGCCACCTCAACCCTTCTCTTTTTTTAGACCGGACACTCACGTCCGGTCATTTCGATTCGCTGGACGTTTTTTTCTCCAGCGGCTCCAAAAACCAACCCGAGCGAGTCTCGACGGAAACCTTCGGCAGTGCGATCTCCTCGCCAGTCAACTCTTTCATCGCCCAGCGATAGGCCATGCATCGAGGGCTGGTGCCATAGTGCGGTTCGATGAACTTTCGCATCGGCTCTCCCTGAGTCCGCGTCTTCATCCGACCCATCGTGACGATGCTCATCATGCGGACCCGTTCCATTTCTTGCGGAAAGGTGGAAGGGTCTGTGAGCCGCTCGAACAGGAGTTTTGCCAACCCTTCATCTGGCTTGCCCGCGTGCAAATGTCCGAGCGACCAGATCGCCGCGCCTCGGGACAATTCGCCCATCATGTAGTCCTTCGGGATGTAACTTCTGAGCAATTTCTCGGCGGGCGCGTACTTCATCAGTCCCATCGCTTCACACAACAGTCCGACCTGGATGTCCAACGCTTGCGGTGCCTCGGCCTTTTTCCGTATTTCGGATTGGCGACCAATCTTGTCGAGCATCGCGGGGAGAGTTTCGGGGACTGCAAGCTGTCGCAAACTCCACGCGGCGGAAGTCATGACTTCGTCTCGCGGCGATTCCAACAATTCCACCAAGCGACCCGCAGCCGGCTTGTGATCGAGCGCCGCGAGCAGCAAAGCCGCTTGCTCCTGACCACGCCAACTGTTCGCAGACAGGACCGCACTCGCCGCCGTTCGGATGGGTGAATCCAACTCGGGCATGCGAGCCAACTGAAACAACGACTCACGCACGGACGCACGCACCCCCGAATGCGGATCATCGAGCAATCGAGCGACAACCGTGACTCGCTCCGGAGTCGGACGAGCCACGAATGCCGAGACTCCTTGTTGGCGGACGTTCGCGTCGTCATTCCGCATGGCTTGTTCGGCGAGCGGCACCACGAGACTCGGATCATTCGCGTTCAAACTCACCAATGCCGCGGCGGCGACACTCGGCTCCGCATCCTGAGCGAACTGCGACAACGTCGCTTGGGCCGCTTCCGAACGATGCTGGTCGAGCAGTGCGACGGCACATAACCGATCCAAGATCGCCGTCGTCGCTCCTTTCAAAAATCGCTGAGCGTTCTCCTCCAACCCGGACTTCTTCAAAGCGCCGGCTGACCGAGCCGATTCCAAACGTGCCGCAGCCGGACGCTCCGAGTCATGGGTAATCACCAACAGCGCCGCGACACTGGAATCGTCACCCGTTTCACGCACGCAACGGATCGCCAACATCAGATCGCGCAGGTGCGTGCCAGGAGTTTCCAATCGCTTCTGCCAGACTTTCCGAGCCGGCTCGAATTTCCATTTTGCCAGAACCGGCTCAACCAACTGCCGCAAGTCCGCTCCATGCCGCTGTGACGCCTCGAATAACGGAGCCGCTGCGTCTTTGGACTCCAGGACAAAGAGTGCTCGTGCCGCCGCGAAGCGAGTTGCTGGATGCGTCTTCTCGGCAGACACAATTTTGATGAGCGCAGGCCGCGACTCGTGAATGTTCGCCAGATTGAACTCGTGGGCTTGCGCGATCGATTCCGCTGCCATCCGCTGCATTTCAGCCTCTGGCAGGGCGAGTGCCTGCAACCACAGCGGCAACAATTTCTCCGAGAAGACCAGGACCGGTTCAGGTGGAGTCGCGTCAGGATCGCGGTCCATCATGAAATCAATGCGAATCTCCCCACGAGCCGGAGCAGCACTCGCGCAAAGCACGGCCATCCAAAAGATCAACGCACGCATCGACGGCTCCTCAACCCTCAGCTACTGCGGACGCGAAATTCGATGAGTTTGAGTGACCAACACCAACAAACTCACCACGGAACCGATCCCCAAAAACCACCAGTTGCCAGGAATCAGTTGATAGTCTCGAAACCCCGACAGTCGAATCACCGACAACGCTGCCGCCACCGGATTGATCACCAAGGCGTTCTCGACCGTATCGTGGCCGAACGGTGCATCGCGTCCCAACCACACCAACAACGGCACGCCGCACACGGCCAACAGCGCCGCATACGAAGCCGCCGTTGCCGGGGCCGTTCGCCGAAACAGGCTTCCAATCGCGGCACTCAACAACATCGCGAAGCCCGCCGTCGCGAGCAGACAAATCACCACACGCTCAACCTGCAACGTCAAACCCGGTTCGATGTAGACCATCACGAGGTATCCGGGCAGCGTCGCACACAGCACTAACAACAGCGTCAGCAGCACGCTCAGCAATTTGCCCCACAGAATTCGCAGCACAGACATGGAGGTCATCTGCAACAGCGGCCAACCGCCGCTCTCGCGCTCGGTGCTGATCAAGCCGGAGGCCAAGCTGGGAGTAATCAGGACCAACAGAGCCACTTGCATCAACACCATGATGCCGCCGATCGTGTCAACTCCCCAATCGACGGTGCCGGTCACGGCGACATACGTCAGCCCCAGCGACAGCACGGCACAGATCGCGATCAGCCTCAGCAACCAATGCAGGCGGCCGAACCGGCGACAACGAAACTCCTTGACCATCACCGGATTGACGAACGGGCCGATGGCTCGTGACCGTCGTTGCGGATCGACCAGGAACACAAATCGCCGCAGCAACTGAGTTCCGAGGCTCTGGTCGTTGCTGATGACTCCGGCTTCGCGAGCCTGATCGAAGATCGTGTGGTTCAACCGGCTGATCGTCCATGCGGAGTAGATCGCGGTCAGAACCAGCGAGACCACCACGAACCGCCCCGACACGTCCGACGTCGAGACCAATCCAACGGCTCCGACGTCACCGGTTCCCGTCAGCGACATCAGCGAAGCAAACGGCGATACGCACCGCAACCAATCGCCGACGTCGGCCAAGTACGATTCCGTTCCTTGAAAGAATTGATGCGGCCCCAGCGTCAACACGCTCGACAACAGCACCAATCCGTAGGTCCAGCGAACGGCCGCGTCGGTGGTCGTGGCGTAGGTGCTCACCAACAGCCCCAACGCTGAGAGTTGCAGCGCGACCAACGCCAACAGCAAATAGACCGCCAACAAATTGTCTCGCAGCGAGATGCCACCGAGCGCGTAACACGCCGATGCCGCGGGCAGACTCAAAACCAACATCAGCCCCGCAAGTCCGAGGACTCCCAGCAGCTTGCCCCAGAAAATCCGCCACGAACCGAGCGGCGTGTTCAACAGCAAGGCCAGCGTTCCTGAGTTTCGTTCGCGCACGATGCTCGTCGCCGGAAACACCGGCAGCATCAACAACAATACCGACAGCAACCCGTATCCGAAGAGCCGAAAGACTTCTTGCGATCGGGTTCCCGACAACGCCATGCGCGGATCGGTCGGCCAGCGAATGATGACCAGCAGAGCAAATGCGGCGGACAGTCCGCATTGCAACAACAGCATCCGCTTTTGCCGCAGCGCCGTGATCAGCTCGCGCTGCACGAGTGGATTAGCCATGCGCGGTGCCCCCCACTGCAGCCACCGCACCGGTAGGTTGAGGCGGTTTGTTCGGCACGGTCGGCCGAGCGAACGAAAGGAATGCCTCCTCCAAATCGGTTTGCAACTCGCGGAACTGCGTCACGCGAATCCCACTTCGCACCAGCTCGGTCAGAAGCTCCCCCAGTTGAGCTTCGGGCAGCGCGGTCCGAAATCGGAGTGCCGATTCTTCAGGAGATGCGATCAACTCCGCGTCCGTTTCGATCATGCGACGGATGACATCGGAAGCTGCGGTAATCTGCTCGGCCGACGTCAACTGGGCCTCGATGGTCCGCTGTTGACTGACCATGCGGCCAATTTCCTCGACGGTGCCGAACGCTCGCAGTTTGCCGTGCGTGAGAATCGCGACGTGATCGCAGATGCGAGACAGCTCCGACAAAATGTGACTCGTGACCATCAGCGTCTTGCCGAGTTTCGCCAGACGGATCAGCAAATCGCGCATCTCGATACGAGCCTGTGGATCAAGCCCGTTCGCCGGCTCGTCGAGAATCAGCACCTGCGGATCGTGCAGCAGCGTGCGAGCGACCCCCACTCGTTGCTGCATTCCGTGACTCAAACTTTCGACGAATTTATCTCGCATGTACGTCGTGCCGGTCGTTTCCATGACCTCGTCGATCCGGGCAATTCGCTTGCGGCGAGGAATTCCAAACGCCGCTCCGAAGAAGTCGAGATACTCGCGGACCCGCATGTTGTCGTACGAGCCGAACCGGTCGGGCATGTAGCCCACGAGATGTTTGATGCGCCGCGCATCGGCGACGCAATCGGCATCACCGATCCGCGCCGTGCCGCTCGTCGGCCGAGACAGCCCCACCAGAATTTTGATCGCCGTGGTCTTCCCTGCTCCGTTCGGGCCGATGAGTCCGAGAATCTGCCCGGCCGACATCGTCAGCGTCAAATCGTCGAGCGCGGTGAAGTTGCCGTACCGCTTCGTCAGGTGCTCGATCACGACCACCGGTTTGTCGGAGTTCATTCCTCCATCCTTTCGGCTCATCAAGGTGCCTCGGTCGTTCGGACGTGCAGTTCCAGCGCGAGCGACTCGATTCGCCAATAGCTCATTTTCGCATCGCGATCGGGGGTGGCTGCCACTTGGTCGAGCAGTTTCGGATCACCTGCCGAGACTCGTAGCAACAAGCCGCCATCGGCCGCCACTTGCAGGACTTCGGGATCGGTGATGTCCAGCGACACAGTCCCCACGGGATCGGACCAGGTTTTGATCGGCACAACGTCGTTCTGATTTCGTCGCTGTGACGCAATTTCCAATCGAACGACCGGCCCCGTCACTTGGACCGTCAACCGTCCACGTTGCACGGCGACCGGCAACAACACGCGAGGAACCTGAAACCTCAACCAGGTGGCGGTTGGAAGACTCTTCTGTTGCCACTCACGATTTCGATAGTCCCACAATCCGTGCGATCCGCTGTCGTCTGGTCCGACCGTCTCGCGATACGGAAGCAAGGGAGCCGCGAGTGACACTTCGGTTCCTGTCGGCGGACGCTGCAACTTCAGAGGCACCGCCACCAACGCCGATCCCAACGACTGACGATTCTGAGCGAATTGAAAACCGTGACTCCACGGTTTCGACCAGAACAGCAGTTGTGGCTCGGCCGGATAATCTCGCCGCTTCGGATCGTCCAAAAGGTCACGAAGCACTCGCTGACGCCGGTGTTGCTCATCGCTCAACAGGTCCGCCGCCAGAAACTGCTCAGGGGTGAACACGGCATTCGAGCGTGCCACGAACGTTCCATCGTCCCGAAGTTCCACACCGATGCGACCGTCGCGCGTCGCCAACATCGCATCGCTCGGCTCGTGCGCGGCAAGTGCATGCAATCGTCCCGACAGTCCTTCCGGGCCGAACGTCGCACGAGCCTCCAGCCGCTCGGTCATCTCCGACGATTGTTGAAGCGTCGCGTGCATCAAGCCGGACGATTCGGGCAGATTCTCCCACTGCCACTCGTCGAGATCGGTCCACACCATTCGGCGAGTCGTTCCCTGCATGCCGGTCATGTCCGGCATCATCCACCCGCCGCGAGTCGATTCGGCCGTTGCCGTCCCAGCATTAGGAGAGAAAAAACCGGCGACACCCTCGACACGCACATCGTCGGTTCCCGGCAGGGACCGCACGAATTGCACGCTCGCCATCGCGGCCGGAATCGCCTGCCGTTGGTGCCACCCCAGCCACACCAAAACCGCGCTGACCGAAAGTGCCAACACCGGACTTACGATGCCCAAAATTTCCAGACGACCTCGACGCCATAACCAGATTCCCAATGTGGCGACCAGCCCACTCAATCCCATCAGCAGGACAATCACCTGCCATCGCGGCGGAATCGAATATCCAACGTACTCCTGAACGAGCGGCTCGATCGTGGCCTGAGCTAATCGCGGTTCCGGTCGCGGTTGGAAAAAGTCCGTCGCGAGACTTCGCATCGGCTCCAACGGGACGAACGGTGACTTCCAAGGTTCTCCCTTTGGGTCTGGTGAAGCCGCCGGCGCTGGCGGCGCGAATCGTTGCCCCGATCCCCCCGAAAATGTCCCGCTGAAACCAGGATTGTTGTCAGCCGCCGTTCGTTTCCGCATCCAACCAGCGGGAGCCAAAGTCGTGACCAGTAGTCGTCCCTCACCGTATCTCTTCCAAAACGCGGCTGGCCAACCATCAATCGTGCTGGCGATCTCAACCTCGGAGGGCAAGACGCGCACAAATTCGACGGGGCGCTCGTGATCGCGGACGTCACGAGCGACATTGCCATCGGGGGTTCGGGTTTCCAAGCGAACCGTCGTGAGCCCCACGCGATCAACGACCTGGCAGAAAAACTCGTCACCCAGCAACCGCTCCAGCACCTGCGGATCGACACGATCCAACATCACCCACAAATTTCCGCCGCCAAACAACCAGCGACGAATCGCGGCCAATCCCGCTTGATCGTCCATGACGCGGCTGTCGGCGATCACCAATTGGTCGAGCGACTGCAAACACTCGTCACCAGCCGGCAGCAAGCGATCCTGCAGAAGGGCCGCGTGTCCGTCGGGAATCGCTGTCGTCTGAGCACACAACAGCAAATCATTCGGAGCCGTCGGATCGGCGAGCGTCGAGTTTCCCAAACGGTCAATCAGTCCAACGATCTTCTTGCCCTCGATGGACCGCAACGAGCCATCAAACTGCAACGCTCCAGAATCCGTGCGGATGAGAACTTCACGCTGCTGCGCGGACTCCATGACCAGCGTGCGAAATTCAACGAACGAACGTCCGCCAGGAATACTGGCCGGCATCCGAATCGGATGCCAAGTCTGTATCCAAGACATCGCTGGAATCCGCACACGTCGCCCGAACTGTAAGGTCGGCTCGTCCACGAAATACGTCGCGGCCAAAATCTCCACAGGTTCTGAAGTCGGATTCTTCAAACTCAGACGCAGAATCCCCCAAGCGTTGGGGACATAGATCGAAACCCCCGCGGGAGAAACATGGGACAGCGATGCACTGCTCGGTTCATTGGAGTCTTCGCACATCGCGTCCTGCGACGGCACCAGCGACCAGAGGACGGCGAGCGAGCTCAACCAGCCCAACAAGCATCGGCGATATCTCAACCGGCTGCGATAAGCCATCGTGCGATCAAACCCGTCAGAGAAAATTGGCCTCGACCACGGAGAGTCGTCATCCAATCTATACGGAGCTTGAGCGTCCAACCACCTAAGCGAGAGGATTTGTTGGGGATCGGCTAACGTGCCAACGAGCGCACCGTTCGCACTTCCGCGCTGCTGCCATCCTCGTCCGCCGAGCCATTCGTTTCCGCAGCGAGCTTGTCCAGGTAGTCGCGGAGATAGTCCACTGTCTCGTCCACCGTGTCGGCCTGGATCAGCATCAGTTCGCCAGGGCTCTGCGTGGACAACGCACGCTCGACCGCTTTGACCGCGCCACTGATTTCTTCGATCTGTTGTGTGCGACGAGACTCGACAGACTCGATCCCCTGGCGGATCAGACGGATGATCTCACCCGGAGCACGACCGCGCAGATAGTGATCCTCGTAAACGATCACACGATCAAACGACTCACCCAGAAGCTGCCCTTGACGGTGCATGTCGCAGTCGCGGCGGTCTCCGGCTGTTGAGTAAACACAGGTCCGTCGCGTGTGCGGGTAGTTCTTCAAGGCATCGATCAGCGCCAACAGCGCGGAGCTGTTGTGACCGTAATCCACGATGACCGTGCCACCACGAATTTTCAGCACGTTGAAGCGGCCGGGGCTGGCTTCGAGGTTCGCGGCAAAAGAGTCCACTCGATCACGAATGACGTCCAGGCTGATGCCTAAGCCCCAAGCCGCAGCGATCGCACACAGCGAATTCTCGACCTGGAAACCAATCTTGCCGGAGTGCGTCAACGGGATTCGATCGAGCGAAACCAGTGGCTCTTCTCGAAGTCCCTCGGCAAGTACGACGTGATGCTCTTTGATGAAGATCGCGCGGCCACCTTTGGCTCGGTGCTCGACGATCACCGGGTTCTGGCCGTCGATCGCAAAGAAAATCACTTTGCCTTTGCACTTCGGAGCCATCTCGACCGTGAGTGGGTCAGTCGCATTGAGCACCGCGTAGCCGGTCGATGGGACAACATCGACAATCACCCGCTTGACCTGCGCGAGTTTCTCCAGCGTCTCGATGTCGGACAGGCCGAGGTGGTCTCCTTCACCAATGTTGGTGACGACCGCGACGTCGCAACGGTCAAATCCCAGGCCGGCTCGCAGGATTCCGCCACGAGCGGTTTCGAGAACCGCCATCTCGACTTCAGGATTGAGCAGCACATTGCGAGCACTTTGTGGCCCGCTGCAATCGCCGTTGTCAATCCGCCGGTCGTCGATGTAGATGCCGTCGGTGCAGGTGTGGGCGACCGTCTTGCCGGTCCCTTTCAGAATGTGAGCCGTGAATCGCGTGGTTGTCGTCTTGCCGTTCACGCCAGTGATGGCCACGATCGGAATGCGGCCGTTCTCACCTTCGGGGAACAGCGTGCCGATGATCGCCTCGCCAACGGGACGCGGTTGGCCAGAACTCGGCGCGAGGTGCATTCGCAACCCTGGTGCCGCGTTGACCTCGACGATCGCTCCGGTCCCCGGTTCACATGGCTGGCTGATGTCGATGGCGACCACGTCGATGCCTGCGACGTCGAGGCCAACCATCCGAGCCGCTTCGGCGGCGCGAGCTCTCCATTCCGGATGCACCTTGTCCGTGACATCGACTGCGGTACCGCCGGTGCTGAGGTTCGCGTTGCGACGAATCAGGACTCGCTGTCCAGCAGGTGGGACTGAGTCCGCCGTGAAGCCTTGCTCTTTGAGCACGACTTGCGCGGCATCGTTGACGTGAATCTTGCTGAGCACTGTCCCGTGATGCTCACCGCGGCGCGGGTCTTGATTGACGATGTCGATGAGTTGCTGAATCGTGTGGAGGCCGTCACCGATGACGTTGGCCGGTTCACGACGAGCCGCTGCGACCAACTCGCCACCGATGACCAGCAAGCGGTAGTCGCAGCCGGGGATGTACTTCTCGACGATGACGGACGAGCTTTCGTCGTAAGCGATCTCGTAGGCCCGGACGACCTGCTCTTTGGTCGAGAGGTTCGTCGTCACGCCGCGGCCTTGGTTGCCGTCTTGCGGTTTGACGACGACCGGAACGCCGATTTCCTCGGCCGCTTCCCAGGCGTCTTCCGCCGACTCGACCGGGCGGCCTTCGGGAACCGGAACGCCGATTCCGGACAGCAGATCGCGAGTCAAATTCTTGTCCTGAGCGATCGACTCGGCGATCGCCGTCGTGCGATCCGTTTCGGATGCCAGGATGCGGCGTTGCTTGGCACCGAAGCCGAACTGAATCAGGCTCCCCTTGTTGAGCCGTCGATAGGGAATGCCACGAGCCAAACCGGCATTCACGATCGCTTTCGTGCTGGGGCCAAGCCCGATGTCTTGAGCCAATTCCTTGAGTTTTTCGACCGCCGCAGTCACATCAAATGGCTGACCATGCACGGCGGCTAGGATCAAGTCGCGAGCCACCTTGATGGTCTCGCGGCAGACATCTTCCTCAATGTATTCAATGGCGACTTTGTAAACGCCGTCTTCGTTGGATTCGCGAGCACGTCCAAAGCCGACGACATGTCCGGCCAATGTTTGCAGCTCGATCGAAACGTGCTCAAGAATGTGAGCCAGATAAGTGCCACGTCGCAGGCGCTGAAAGAAGCCGCCACGCTCTCCGACGCTGCAACGATGCTCGATCATCGTGGGCAGCCAAGTCATCAACCGGTCATTGAAGCCGGGAATCTCTTCGGAGGATTTGTCTTTGAATTCGCCCAGGTCCACCCAGACTTCCAAGACAGGAAAATTCGCCCAAACGTTCGGACCGCGAAGTGCCTGAACTTTTCTGAATTCCATGATTCCTACGCTCGGTCTCATCAATGAGACCATGTTGTTGAGAAAACGGACGGCGGGAGGCGGGAAGGCGAGTTTGGCAGATCACTCTATCGGCAGGCAGACAGCAAAGCTTGTTGGGATCGCGTTGAGTCTGCGCTGTGAATCAGCCGGCGGA
>CAZILR010000045.1:0-15670 GCA_964539995.1 uncultured Planctomyces sp. | reverse complement strand
CTACGGGCTCATCAATGCGCTGATGAAGCTCTATGTCCACGGGCATCCGTGCGAGCGGCAGTTCGATGCCGTACTTGGCCAAGGCCGCGTCAAACGACTTCGGTCGGATGGCAATGAAGGCGGACAGCAACACCGCAATGACTCCGACCATGATCGTGATCGGGCGACGGAGAGCGAAAATAATCGGGTTCATGCGGTGGCCTTGCCGGCGTGGTCGATGATGCGGTGCGACTTCCTGCTACCGGTCTGATGCTCGGTGGTCGTGATCCTCAACGACTTCCGAGAACAACTCTCGGAGCTTGCTTTTGGCGTCGGCCAACAGCTTCTGGCCTCGTTTCGTGATGCGATAATTCTTGCGACGCTTCCCGGACACGACTTGCTCCTCGCACGAGACATAGCCGGATTCCTCCAGCGAATGCAGGATCGGGTACAGTGTGCCGGGGCTGAGGTCGTAGCCGTGGTGCTTGAGTTCCTCGATCATCTCGACGCCGCAGATCGGTTCTTTCTCGGCGTGATAGAGGATGTGCAGTCGGATGAATCCGCCGAAGAAGTGCCGGATCAGTTCGTTTTCACCCACGATATCGACCTCCGATATTGAAGGGCGATACTAGCCGCACGTTGGAGGCACAGCAACTCGTGGCAAGGCGTCAGTCGCCTCGCCGCTGGCACGGCGCGGGAGGCAGGCCGTGTCGGAATGGCAGCAGCAGCATGAACGGCAGCCGTTCGACGTTCGGCTCGCGAAATTGCGGGCGGCCGATGGTCATGGCGTCGTGGCCTGCGTCCGGCTGAGCGTCGTAGGTGCGAAACAAGAAATCCCACCAGGACAGGCAGAAGCCGTAGTTGCTGTTGGTTTCGTGGTCCTCGATCGAGTGATGCACGCGGTGCATGTCAGGAGTGACCAAGACCAGCCGCAACGCTCGATCAAGCCACAGCGGCAGGCGGGCATTGCTGTGATTGAACAGAGCGGTCGCGTTGAGCAGGATTTCAAAAATCATCACTGCCAGCATCGGCGGACCAAGCACCGCGATGACAACGCCCTTCCAGACGAATGACAGCAACGTCTCGACCGTGTGAAAACGGATGCCGGTGGTCGCGTCGAAATCGAGATCGACGTGATGCACCAGATGCAGTCGCCACAGCCAAGGGACTCGGTGGAAGCCCCAATGCTGTGCGTAAATCGCCAAATCAAACAACACGACCGAGGCCGCGACCTCGAACCACGTCGGCAGTTCGACCACGTTGAACAGCCCCCAGCCGCGAGCCTGCACACCGACAGCGAGTCCAACTGCTCCGGCCGGCATCAGCAATCGCCAGACGGCGTTGTTCAAGAGCGCCAGTCCCAGGTTGCTCGTCCAACGCAGCGGCTTGCTCTGCGTCAGCGTCCGTCGCGGAGCGAGCATTTCCCACACGGCCATCACGAGCAGTGTCCCGAAGAAACACCCGAGGCGAATCGCGGTCTCTTGTTGCGGTGTGGGCATGAGTCAATTCTTCGGTGCCACGAACGGACGGCGGCAAGTGTCGAGCGGCTGTTTCACCGGGTCATACGCGGCGGTTGGAAGAGGTGGCAGCGGCGGGGAACTCTTCACGCAGGCGGCGGCCATCGCGATCCCCAGCAGCACGGCGGAGACAAGCGTGGACCTTCCTTGCTGCGGCGATTCCTGACGACCGTACCAGGCACCGGTGGAGACCACCGCGGCCAGCCCAAGAAAAACCGCCAGACTTTGCGCCGGTGCGGTGCCGATTCCAAACAGAGCCTGCGGGCATTCGAGCACACTGGTCAGAACGAGGTACTCGTGAAACGCGGCCACTCCCAATCCGGCCCAGACCAGCGGGACGCTCAGAAAGCAGATCAATCCTGGGCGTGATCGATCGAGAATCCGACCGAGCGCCAGAACCGCCAGCGCCGCCATGACGAACGACCGTTGGTAGAAACAGAGCGGGCAGGCTTTCAAGCCCAGCCCCATGCTCAGGAACACGCTTCCGGATGTTCCCACGGCGGAAATGATCGTGGCCGCCGTCAGCCAGTTCGCGGCACATCGCGATGTGGCGCTGGGATTGCCTTCTCGTGACACAAATTCTGACATGCCGTTTCACTCCTTCGATCGCGGCTGCGTCCGACTGTTCGCCAAGCTCGTCGTGCTCAATTCACCGGGACGTGGTGCCAAGCGTTGAAGAGGTAGCCCTTGGCATTCCAGCGAACCGTTTCCGGTTGGACTTCGCCGCGTGAGTCGGTGGCGCGGGCGATCAATTCTTTCGTCGCCGAGGTCACGGAGATTTCCGCCGACCAAAGCTGCCAGCAGAACTCGGAAGCGGGTGACGTGAGCTTGGCTTCGGTCCACGAGTGGCCGCCGTCACTGGAGACCTCGACTTTGCGGATCGAAACGCCCGGAATGCCGGGGGGCAGAGCGTAACCAACGGCTTCGACTCGCCCTGGTTTCAGAGCGGTCCCAGTGGTCGGTGTGCAGATCGCCGAGTTGAGCGGCATCCGATAGATCGGCGCGTTCTCGGCGACTTCCAGCAGAGTTCCCTCATCGACCAGCTTGTAAACATCCGCGACGAAATGATTCGGCGAAGGGCGATCGCTGACCACGATCTTGCTCAGCCATTTCACGCTGCGAGCGCCGATGTAGCCGGGCACGAGCGATCGCACCGGGAAGCCGTGATCGGCCGTCAGCGGCCTGTCGTTCATCGTCGTGGCCAGGATCGCTCCGGGGTTGTTGTCGCGGTCGAGCAACGCTTTCTCCAACGGAATGGAACCGCCGAATGAGAACTTCTTGCCGCCGTCATCAACCGTGTCGAGTCCTTCAAACCAAACGTGTTTGGCCGAGTCGCGCAGGCCGGCTTTCTTCAACAAATCGGACAGACGTGCCCCGCTCCATTTGGCGTTGCCGATCGCTCCCTCACGCCACTGCACGCCCTTGATCGGTTTGACGCGGCTGTGTTCGATGCGGCGATTACCGGCACAGGTCAGCGTGGCGGTGACCGCGTGCTGCTCAAACTGGCTAAGTTCCGCCAATGACAGTGTGAGCGGCTTTTCGACCAAGCCCTCGACCGACAAGCGGAACGAGTCGGCTTTGATCTCCGGCGTGTTGCCGTGGCTGCGAATGAAGAACGACTCAACCGGCGTGACCCACGATTTCACGAGGTCCGGCAAGAGCGGTTCGGCATTCATCGGGGCCTGCGAGTGGACGAGCAAGCGGCCCGCGTCCGCCCCCCACGCTGAGCCGCGACTTGCCGAAACGCCGAGTAAACCAAGGGCACCGACGGAGAGCTGTCGCAGAAACAACCGTCGATCGACGGACGAAACAAGTGCAGAGTGAGTCACAGCAGCACGGCTCCTGAAACGAGTCTTGAGGATCGGCAACGTCGAAGAATCGTACTGCCAGGGTCTGAGTCTGTCTTGTGAGCGAATCCGCGCGAGACGGCAGGCAGACAGCAAGGTTTCCAACAACATGCTCAAGGTTCGAGCGCCTGTTCGTCGGGCTCAATCGGGCCGCTTGGACTCATCTCGCGGACTCGCTACTTTTCACGAATTGATCGGACTCTCGCATGGACGCCTTTTTGGAGCTTGCTGATGTCTCAAGATTCTCCCGCCTTGCTGCTGAACCCCACTGACAATGTCGCCTACGTCCGTCGCACGATCCCGGCCGGTTTGGCGGTTCACATCGGCAGCATCAACATCACGGCGAAGGAGACCGTGGAACTTGGCCACAAGATCGCGCTAAAGCCGATCGCTGCGAAAGAGCCCGTCCGGCGATACGGCCAAGTCATCGGGTACGCCACCGAAGCGATCGAACCGGGCGAGTGGGTCCATCGTCACAACATGGAACCGGGTGAACTGAAACTGGACCATTCGATCGGCACTGACATCCCCGCCGATCCAGCACCGATTCACGGCCGCACCTTTCAGGGCTATCGTCGTCCCGATGGGCGAGCGGCAACTCGGAACTACATTGGCATTGTCAGCACAGTGAATTGCTCGGCCGCAACATCGAAGATGATCGCCGAGCGATTCAACAAGGATTTGCTCCGTGACTTTCCAAACATCGACGGTGTCGTGCCGCTGGTTCACAAGGGAGGGTGCGCGTTCGACTACGATGGTCCGGAACATCGCTTGATGGCGCGCACGTTGGCCGGGTTCTGCCAGCATCCGAACATCGGTGCGTACCTGATCGTTGGATTGGGATGCGAGACCTCGCAGGGAGCGTACCTCCAAGATCGCTACCACCTGACGCAGCTCCGCCTGCCCGGTGAGCCAGAGCCGACTCGGCCGCTGGTGATCAACATGCAAGAGCAGGGGGGCATCGCCAAGACGGTTCGCTACGCGACCGACCTCCTGAAGGACATGCTGCCACAAGTGAATCAGGTTCGCCGCGAACCGATCCCGGTTTCGGAGATCATCCTGGGCACAAACTGCGGCGGCAGCGACGGCAGTAGCGGAGTTACCTGCAATCCGGCACTGGGAATCGCCAGCGACATGCTCGTCGCTCACGGCGCGACGACGATCCTCGCCGAGACTCCCGAAATCTACGGCGGCGAACATCTCCTGCTCCGCCGTGCTCGCACTCCCGAGGTCGGGCAGAAATTGCTGAAGCAAATCCGCTGGTGGGAGGAATACGTCGCCAAGTTCGGCGGCGCGATCGACAACAATCCCTCGGTCGGCAACAAAAAAGGTGGGCTGACCACTATTTATGAGAAGTCACTGGGGGCGATCGCCAAGGCCGGACACACCGCACTCAACGCGGTCTATGACTTCGCCGAGCCGGTGACGGCGAAGGGCTTTGTCTTCATGGACACCCCCGGCTTCGATCCCATCTCGGTCACGGGCTTGGTTGCAGGTGGAGCGAACGTGGTTGTCTTCACGACGGGACGCGGAAGCTGTTTCGGCTGCAAGCCTGCCCCGAGCATCAAGGTTGCCTCGAACACCCCGATGTTTGAGCGGATGATCGACGACATGGACATCAACGCTGGCGGCATCCTGGAAGGTGGGTCGGTTGAGCAGATTGGGAAGGAGATCTTCGAGAAGATCATCTCCGTCGCCAGCGGTGAAAAGACCAAAAGCGAAGCTCAAGGGATTGGCGACGATGAGTTTGCGCCGTGGATCATCGGGCCGGTCTTGTAGCTGAAGTCGTCAGATTTCAGATTGGCTGACACCACTGAACTCTGACGAGTTCAGCTACGACAAACTCTTCGGGGACTCTGTGACCCGGAAAACCGGTACGATTGGAATAACCGCTACAGTTTGCCAAGTCGGCACGACGATAAGAACCGCAGGTCTCCCTGCCGCGCGCCTTTTGGGATGCGCGGAGGGTGTCAACAAACTCCGAAGACGAGCAGTCCAAGGAAGTTCTGATGCGGTTCAAGCACTGGTTCACCACGATTTTCAGCACCTCGCTCATTGCGGCGAGCACCCTTACGGCTCAGGCTCAATCGCCGATGGAGATGGCTCCCGGCATGGCCTACGACGGCTATGGAGGTGTGCCGATGCAAGGCTACGGTCCTCCGCCGGGCTACTCGCCTTGGCCGGAGACCTCGCCGTACCAAAACTCTTTCAGCCAGCAGACGTTTAACAACGGCTTGTGGTCGGAGTCCGAGAACAATCGTTCTCGGAAGTATCTCCTGAGCATCGAGTACTTGACCGGGCGAACGCGGAGTTCGGACTCCCTCGTGGGGAACTCACAGGCTCAGAACTACGCACAGACGATTCAGGCGGAGATTGGAAATCAACAAGGGCAAGGTGGTGGGCAACAAGGGCAGCAACAGGGAGGCATCCTCACGCCATTCTTGGACAGTGAAGCGAACGGACGAGTGGGAGCTCCTCTGTTCGCCGCATTCGATTTCGACAAGTACCATCGCAAGATGATCAACCAGGGAGCACGAGCGATCTGGGGGTACGACAACGCGGACGACAGCGGGTTTCGATTGGGCTTTCTGACCAATCAGGGCTCCTTCGATTACAACGCACGAGATGCACTGAGAGCGGATCACCGCGACACGCAACGTGCTTTCGCATTGTTCGCGATCGAGCAGATCCACATCATCAACGAACTGAACGCGACAGGGAACACGGCCGCCGCGGCGCAGATTCAGTCCGAGTTAAACCAACTTGCGTCCATCCAGCCGACCACGGTCGGACGTTTCAATAACGTCAACCAGGTTTTGGCAAACAACATCGACAACTTGGGTGGCTTGCCGCTGAATGACGGAACGCTTGTTACGTTTTCAGATGGGACGACATTCGGCGGCGTGACTGTGCCGTATGACTTGGAATTTCAAATGAAGCTCCGATCCGAGCTATACGGTGGCAACGCCGAAAAGGTCATGTCACCGATCTTGAATTGGGGTTCGCTGCGTGTGCGGCCAACGGCCGGGCTTCGATACTTCTATTTGAAAGAATCGTTTGGCTTCTTTGGACAAGACAGCGGCCTCGCCTACACCAGCACTCAGCAGCAAGGGGGTGGTGGCGGCGGAAACCAAACTCTCAGTGCGGACATCAAGATTCATGCCGTACCCGATCATGTTGATGAAAACCGCGATGGCATCGTGGACAACGCCGGTGGTGAAGGGACCGGCCAGCAGCAGGGTGGCGGGAACCAACAAAACCAGAATCAATTGAATTTCTTTTCCTTCCACGATCATTTCCGCTACCCGATCACGTCGTACCTGAATAACGACGCCGAACAACACCTGGGGGGTGCCGAGGTGGGATTGAACTACGATTTTGGTGGCGAGTCGCTGCTGTTGAGTGGCACGACCAAGTTTGGCCTCTTGGCGAATTACGCCAGGCTGAGCATGAATGGTGACAACATCGCGATGCACACTCGTGAGTCCAATCTGCTGCTGCCTTCGACAGAAGATGCGACGCCGAACTCGTTCACCGACGAGAAGACGACGACTCACGTTTCACCGATGATCGAGCAGACGATTACCGCGGAGGCTCCACTCTTCCAATATGTGCCAGTCCTGCGGCGATTCAGCGTGTTCGAGAAAGCTCGGTTCCGAGCGGGTTACTCGATCCTGTTCATCGGGGAAGTCACTGACACTGCTGGAAGCGTTCTCTGGCAAGGTAATCCCGCGGCCGGTCTGTTTCCGACGATCAAAGAGAAACGCAACAATTATGTGACCAACAACTACAGCTTCGGCGTGAGCTGGGAATTCTAAGCCACTCGAAGAGGGTGCGACCAATGTCCTTCAAGCGCTGGGCCGAGATCACGCAACGTGGTCTCGGCCCGCGTCATTTGATGGGCACGTCGATTTCAGGAGCTGTGCCGATGGGCACACATGTCTCAGCGTTTGACCTTCACGGCATGATCGAGCAACAGCGAGAAGATCGCGTCGCGAGCCTCATGCACCACCTCTGCGACCGAGTGGTCCTGCTGAAGGGCCTCGACACCTTGTGCCAGAGCCGCTGTGCTACGACGCACGAGTTGGGTCATCTCCGATGAGAATTTGATCTCGCCGGCGCAGATCAAGCCCAATAAATCTTCAAAGTCGCAAGCAAACGCTTCCAAATCTGGTGAATCGGCCGAGCGGAGTGTGCCGCGAATGGCGGTGACGCCGCGATGCATCTGCGTCACAACTTTTTCGCCGAGGTCGGCTTGTTTGAACGCCGTCAGAGCGACATCCAAAAACGCGAGCTGTCCCCTGATCTTTGCGAACTGTTTGTCGCGGCCAGTGCAGAGTAGAGAGTTCATGGCGATTCCCGTTTTCTGAGTGAGTCAAGTACCGGCCTGTGCCGCCGGATCGTTCGACTAACGTAGGTTGCTTGTCCCAGCCGTCAAAAATCGAGCCGGTAAATTGCCGTGACTGGCTTAAGCCGACCGCTTGTCGCAGCAGACATGCTCAAGACGCCTGCCTTGCGGAGACGTTGCGAAAGCGACGCAGTGTCTTGTTCCAGACACGCAGAATCCTCGCAGAAACACGGAGGCGAGCCGTGTGGTGAGAATTGGCAACAGCGAGTTGTTGTGGCGATTCCGCAGCGCAGAGCGAAATCAAAGCCGCATTTGCCTCGGAAGATCGTCGCTCGCTGAAGCCGAGACTATTGGCGGATCACGACCTCAGCCCCTGTCTCGAGCAGGTCGTACACTTCGCTGACATCCGCGTTGAGCAATCGAACACAGCCTCGCGATTCGGCTTTGCCGATCGAATCGGGTTCGATGGTCCCGTGGATGCCGTAGCTGTCTCCCAGGTCGATCCAGTGGGTTCCCAGCGGGTTCTTGGGATCGCTGCCGGAAAAAACTTTGCCATCGGGGTCGGTGTACTGTGGGCTGGTGACTTTGTTGAGCACCTTGAACTTCCCGATCGGCGTCGAATTGCTTTTGCCGATGCAGCAGGGATAGCTGCGGACGTACTGGCCGCCGAGGTGCAGTGTCAGCTCAAAATCGCTGAGTGTCACGACGGCTCCGAATGGGCCATCGATGACTTTCAGTTTCTGGCCTTCGCGTAGGCGTTTGGGGTCGATGCGATTGAGCCGCACGAGATACGGCCACGGAACATGATGCTTGCTGGCGATCTTGCGAAGCTGGTCGCCGGCTTGCACGACGTGTGGTTCTTGGATGTGCGGTTGCGGCGAGAAGTAGATCGCCTTGGCCGTGAGGTCGATTCGCTCTTGCACGCTCGATCTCAGATCGGGTTGCTGCCAATACAGTTTTGACAAGGTCTTGTGAGCCTCGACGACCTGGCCCGCTTTCATTTGGCGGTCGATCTCCGTGAAGTCGAATGCGGCCTCTTGCTCCTTCGGGCGTTTGGCGACGCGGACGGCTGGCTCGGCGTTCGTTTCGGATTCGGCGGTGGGCTGCTCTTCTGAAACGAGCCGCAGTCCACTGGACGCGCGGTCGGCGGACTTTTGGAAGACGGCCGGTTGGACAAGATTCGCGCCGGAAGCCTCCTCCTCTTCCAACAGGGTATCCCACTTGGTGCGGCGGGCAGCGGTTTGAGGCGAGTCGATTGTGTCGAAAGACTCGTCAGGCTTCGACGGTTCGATCGGATTGGTTCGCGTCTCGCGATTGACACCGCAGACGTCGAGCGTCGCCGAGTCATCGGTTTCAAATTCTGGCGGCTGATCCAAGTCAGTGGATGACGAATTGGTATCGACGATGACCCCGGTGGGCGTGCCGCCGAATTCGACGGGGATCCAGCCGTTGCGATAGGCGGCGAATCCAGCGCAGCCGAAGAGCATGACGAGCAGTGCCGAAAACGGAGAAATCCAGCGAGGCATGATGAGTCCTGCGATGGGGGAACTCAGCCGGCCAAGACCACCGATGTCTCTTTGGACGCGGCAAGGGGCGGGAATCTAGCAACGGTCATCCGAATCGACCAAGAGGATTCTCGGCTGGGCAAGCCCGGCGATTTAGGCAGATGTCGATCTTTGCGAGATGTTCAACCGGGAAAGATGGCGAAGAGTTACCGCTTCGGGAGTAGTCCGGTCGCGGAGAGTGCTGTGACTTTTCCGTTTGTAGTGAATCAAACGGTTCCGAAAGGCTGATGAAGAATGACGATCATACGAGGGTTGTGTCGCAGGTGTTGTCAGTTCGTCCGGCAGGGCGAGTTGATTGAATCGGCGGCTCAAAGGGGTGCCTGAAACTCACATTCTCCCAAGGACGGGGCTATGCGATTTCTGTCGTGGTTGGAAGCGGTTCGTGGTCGGTTCACGGAACGAGAAACAGCGACTCGGCGACGGGCGGCGAAGCTGCCGGTCGCGGGGCAGTTGGAACAGCTCGAAGGCAAATCGCTGCTTTCGGTGTCGGCGTTGTTCGTCAACGGCGAACTCAACATCTTCTCGAATTCCAACGAGAACATCACCGTCGGTTCCGCCGGCACGAATCAGGGCACGATCGTGCAAGTCCTGTCCAATGGACAGCCGGTGACATCGGTCGGCAGCGTGCCGACGAGTTCGGTCACGTCGATCGTGATCCAAGGGGGAAACCTTGAGAACTCGATCGACCTGAGCACGGTCAACCCGAACAACTATCCCAGCCTGACGTCCATCAACGTCGATGGCGGACATGGCAGTGACACGATCCAGGGGAGCGCGGGGATCCCGGAAACGCTGCTGGGCAATCACGGCGACGACGTCATCACCGCGCTTGATGGCGGGTCGTCGATCAACGGCAACGACGGCAATGACACGATCGTCTCAGGAGCCGGCAACGACACCATCAACGGTGAAGACGGCGATGACAGCATCTCGTCGGGCGATGGCAACGATGTGATCATCGGCCACGACGGCAACGACACGATCGACGCCGGAGCAGGCAACGACGATGTCTCCGGCGGTGACGGCGACGACAGCATCGGCGGCGGGGCTGGCAATGACACGCTCAATGGCATGATGGGGGCCGATCTGCTCGCGGGTGGCGACGATCCGGACACGATCTTCGGTGGATCAGGAGCCGACGTTATTTCTGGTGACGCGGGAGACGACGTGCTGGCGGGGAACGATGGCCAGGACATCATCACCGGTGGCGACGACAACGACGATCTCGACGGCGGCGAAGATGCCGACGTGATGCAGGGCAATAACGGGAATGACACGCTGAATGGCATGGGCGGCGACGACTCGCTGGAAGGAAACATCGGCAACGACTCACTCGCCGGCGGAGCGGGTCGAGACTCACTGCTAGGAAATGCCGGACTGGACACGCTGTTGGGACAGGCCGGCAATGACACGCTGTTCGGCGGCGACAACTTCGACCTGTTGGATGGCGGTGACGGTGCAGACCTCGAAAATGCGGGCGAAGTGCCAGTTCCGGTTGCACCTCCTCCTCCGCCGGTTGCTCGGCTTTTTGCGACTCCGACCAACAATTCCAACGTGATCGTTGAGCTCGATCCGACGACCGGCACGGAACTGAATCGGTTCCCGGCACCGGAGACGACGAACGCCAACGGCGACGGATTGGCCTTCAACGGCACGTCACTGTTCTTCATCAACGGATTCGGAACGAGCACGCTGTATGAGCTTGATCCCAATACCGGCGCGGTCCTCAACAGCACGGTGATTCCGCGACCGGGCAATCAACGCTACGACTCGCTCGCGACGCTCAATGGGCTGATCTACATCACCGATTCGGCCAACGATGACATTCTGGTCTTCGATCCGGCGCTCGGCGGCGTCGGGAGCGTGCTGGATATCAACGGGACCAATCCCAACACGAATCTGGTCGGCGGACTGGCCGCTGCGACGAATCCCGATCGCTTGATCGCGACGGTCGCGAACGGCCGGACGATCATCGAAATCAATCCAGTGTCGGGGCTGATCACGGACAGCTTCTCGGTCGCAACTCCGGCGGCCGGGACGTATGCCGGCATCGGTGTGCTCGACGGTTTCATCTTCCTGGGAAGTTCGCGCGTCTCGACCTCGACTCCGTTGAGCGTGACGTCCGCGTTGGACATCTTCGATCGCAACGGTGCGTTGCAACGAACGATCACTCTGCCTTACGGCGTGTCGGCGTTCGGTGCCGACGACATCGGGACAATCGGCGTGCCGCTGGGCAACGTCGGCCAGTTCGACATCGTCGTGAACCTGCCGGCTGGAGTGACCTCGGCAAGTTCGCAGGCATTCGCATCGGCCGAAGCACGCTGGGAGTCGATCATTCGCGGCGATCTGCCGGATGTGATCGTGCCGAATGTGGGGACCATCGACGATCTGGTCATCAACGTCACCGTCAGCACGATCGACGGCCCAGGCGGAGTGCTGGGAGTCACCGGCATCGACGTCCAGCGTGCCGTGTCGTTCTTGCCCGCGATGGCGACGATCAACATCGACGCGGACGACTTGGCCACGCTGCAAGCGAACGGCTCGTTCGAGGATCTCATCCTGCATGAGATCGGGCATTCTCTCGGCTTCGGAACGGTGTGGGCTCAGCAGGGCTTGATCGTCAGCGCCGGGACGACCAATCCGCGATTCGTCGGTGCTCAGGCGAGCGCCGAATATCAACGCCTCTTCCGCACGACCGAACCGAACGTCCCGTTGGAGAATGTCGGCGGACTCGGCTCCGTCGATGCTCACTGGCGTGAAAGCAAGTTCGGCAACGAATTGATGTCGAGCGTTCTGACTCCCGGCAGCAATCCGCTCAGCCGAGTCACGATCTCCGCGCTGGCGGACATGGGCTATCAGGTCGATCTCAATCAGGCCGATGCCTACACGCCGCCTCGAGCCGGTGCGTTGGGGGCTGCGGGAACCAGCGGGACATCGGGAAGCTACAATTCCAACGTGGCTGCGATGATTGCCGCCGCCTCGCGTGGACGTTTCCAAATCTCCAACAGAACTCCACAAATCGCCGAGCCAATCAGCAAAGGGATGCCCCGTCCGTGGGCACCGAATAGCTCGGTGCCACAGCCGGCCGGAGGCAACGGCGTGACTGGCGGCATCACCATTACGGGTGGCAACACAGTACCTGGCGGTAACGGTATGGCTGGTGGCGTCACAATCACTGGCGGCGCTGGTGCGACTGGCGGCACCACCACTTCACCCAAGGGAACGATTCCCTCAAACGTGGCGTTGTCTCTCAATTCCAACTCCGCGAATGCCAGTTCGACCAATTCTCAAACCAGCAATTCCGCAGCGAGCAGTCTGGCTGCCGCAGTCGTGCAAACGACGATTCAGTTCGGCGAAGCCTCTGGGTCGGTCAACGGGCAGACTCTGTTGGGGGCGACGTTTGGATTCCAAATCGCCGGTGTCGATAGCCTTGACGCCTTCTTCAACACTCCGATCGGAGCCGGCCCAGGTGTTCTGCAAAACTTGTCGGACCCGGTTCTGGAAGGAAACACCTCCGGCGTGTTGACCATCGACTTCGCCAGCACCGCCACGAACATCTCGTTTGGCATTGCTCGCAGCCAAGGCTTTATTGTCCCGAACGCCGTGCAGGTCACGTTGCTCGATAGCAACTTGAACGTGATCTCCAGCACGTCCGTTAGTTTGCAACTTCTACTTGGTTATCCGGAAGGCCTCTTCGCTTACACGGGCACGACTGGAGTCCGCCGCATGGTGTTGGACTTCACGACGGTCCCCGCCTCGACCGGCGGAGCGCGATTCGCCATCGACAACTTGTCGTTCGCGGTGGGCGCGGGAACGGTCCTCGTTGGTAACGGCGACACGTTGCTGGGCGGTTCCGGAGACGACACGCTGATCGGCAGTTCTGGACAAGATCTGATGAACGGCGGCGCGGGCAATGACCTGCTGGATGCGGGTGACGGCGACGACACCTTGCTCGGCGGAGCGGGTGATGACTCGTTGCTCGGCGGCGGCGGCAACGATTCGCTCCGAGGTCAGTCGGGCAAGGACACTGTACTCGGTGGCGATGGAGACGATGTGATCACCGCCTCGATTGGCGACGGAATCGATTCCATCGGTGGCGGCGAAGGGAACGACACCTTTGACTTCCTCGGCACCAGCGCCAACAACACCTTCGATGTCGGACAAGCTGCGGGTGTGTTGACCATCGCGATCGGAACCGACACGCAATCGCTCAGCAGCGATCTGGAACTCGTGCAAGTCTCGGCGCTCGGCGGCAACGACCGCATCAACATCGCAGACCTGACGGCCGTCGGAGCGACCGAACTGCGCATCCTGGGTGGCAACGGAAACGACCGTGTCCAGGCTGCGGCGGGAGCCAAACTCGGCAACGTGCAATTGCGGATCTTCGGTGAGGCCGGCAACGATTCGCTCGTCGGCACCGACAGCGCGGAATTCATCAGTGGCGGCGAGGGGAACGACACGCTCATCGGCAACGATGGCAATGACACGCTCAACGGCGATGCCGGCAACGATTCGATCAACGGCGGTGCGGGCAGCGACGTCATCGACGGTGGCGATGGACTCGCGACTCTTGACGGCGGCGACGGCGACGACAGCCTGACCGGCAGCATCTTCAACGATGTCATCAACGGCGGTGCCGGCAACGACACGCTCGTCGGCCTGAATGGCAACGATCTGCTCAACGGCATGGACGGTAACGACAGCTTGGCCGGCGGCTCTGGTGACGACAGCCTGATCGGCGGGGCAGGGGACGACACGCTCAACGGCGGCACGGACAACGACACCATCAATGGCAACGACGGCAATGACCTGATCAACGGCTTCCACGGCAACGATTTGATCCTGGGTGGCCTCGGTGATGACACAATCAGCGGTGGCGACGGCAACGACAACATCCAAGCCGATGGAGGCAACGATCTGATCAACGGCGGCGACGGCAACGACGTCATTCAAGCCAACGACGGTAACGACACGGTGCTCGGCGGCGACGGCAACGACACGCTCCGAGGTGGAGCCGGCCGAGACATTGTCCTGGGCGGCGACGGCAACGACTACGTCGATGGCCAAGGTGGCACCGACACGCTCGCCGGCAATCAGGGAGACGACACGGTGATCGGAGTCTCCGGAGAAATCAAAGAATCCTTCCAACTCGATCCGCTGGTACTGACGAGACTGCTGTAACCGTCCCCGTTCCCGCGCGGACGGCAAGGCCAGAAGGCAGAAAGCAAAATGCGGAAGGCGGTCGACAAACTGCCTTCTAGAATTTGCCTTCTGCCTTCTGCTTTTTGCCTTCTGCTTCCTTGCTTGCGTTGCTCGGCGGTCACTCCCAAACTCTGCGGCATGAAATCGAAATCACCGCTGCTGATTATCTTCATCACCGTGTTCATCGACCTGTTGGGCTTCGGCATCGTGTTGCCGCTGCTGCCGAGGTATGGCGATTATTTTGGGTTGGATCGGCTGCTCGGCCCGTTGATGGCGTCGTTTTCGGCCATGCAGTTTCTGTTCGCACCGTTGTGGGGCCGACTCTCGGATCGTGTTGGCCGGCGGCCGGTGTTGCTGGTCGGGTTGGCTGGTTCAACGGTGTTTTACGGCCTGTTCGGCCTAGCGACGTCGCTGGGCCGAGATGATCAACTGCTGGGGCTGTCGGTGATCCCGTGGCTGTTCATCACACGCATTGGAGCTGGCATCGCCGGAGCGACGATCCCGACGGCTCAAGCCTACATCGCCGACTCGACGACGGCTGAAGGCCGTGGCAAAGGGATGGCCTTGATCGGTGCGGCGTTCGGCATTGGCTTCACATTTGGACCGTTGCTGGGGGCGATGTTCGTGTCGAGCGAAGTTGATGGCCCACCCAGTCCAATGGCCGGTTATGTCGCGAGCGGCCTGTCGGCGATGGCATTTTTGTGGGCGGTCGCTCGGTTGCCGGAATCGTTGAAGGCGGACAACGTCGCACCGCCGCGTCGCTGGTTGAACGTCGGAGCGATCGGCCGAGCATTTTCCAATCGCGGCACCGCGTTGCTGATGCTGACCATTTTTCTGACGACGCTGGCCTTCGCGCAGTTCGAGGTCACGCTGTCGCTGCTGACGAAGTTCTTCGATCTGGCCGACGACAAGAACTTCTACGTTTATGCCTACGTCGGCTTTGTGCTGGCGCTGAGCCAAGGCATGGTTGTGCGACGGCTGTCACCCAAGTTGGGTGATTTCAAAATGAGTCTGATCGGCACGGTTTTGATGACGCTGGGCTTGGTGCTGATCGCGATTACCTGCGGCCAAAAATCGCTGGGTCTGCTGTTCGCCATCGTGCCGATCAACGTGCTCGGCTTTTCGGCACTCACGCCGTCGCTGCAAGCGATGCTGTCGCTGAGAACGTCCGCCGACGAGCAAGGAGAAATCCTCGGCGTTGGTCAAAGCATG
>CAZILR010000044.1:0-15815 GCA_964539995.1 uncultured Planctomyces sp. | reverse complement strand
GGCAATCCGGGCCGGCTGCGGTTGTCGTCGAGCCAAGAACTCGCCTGCGATGGTGTGCTCTGGGCGACTCCGGCCGCACCGCCGGAGCTTCTCCGAGCGAGTGGGCTGAGTGTCGATGATGCCGGTTTTCTGATGGTTCGCGAAACTTTGCAGTCGCTCAGTCATGCCGCTGTGTTTGGCACCGGAGACTGCGTGACCTTTCTGCCTCAACCTCAACTGCCGCGCAACGGCGTTCATGCCGTGCGGCAAGGGCGAGTCCTCTTCGACAACGTGCGCGAGTTGCTGCACGAGCGACCGCTCGCGCCATTTCGTCCGCAGAGCAATTGCCTCTGCCTGATGAACACGTCGGACGGCGATGCGATCCTGAGCTACGGATCAATTGCGACGAAGGGACGGCTCGTGCGTCGTTGGAAGGAGCGGATCGACCGTGCATGGCTGGAATCGTTCGACAGTCCCGACATGCAAGCGGCAAGCACTTCGACCGGCGCTGCTCCGCACCTGATGCGTTGCGGCGGTTGCGGAGCGAAGGTGAGCGGCGACGTCCTGTCGTCCGTGATTTGCCAGTTGGAAAATCCGGACGATCCGCGCGTTCTGCTGGGCACGCAAGCTGGCGAGGACGCGGCCGTGCATCGCGTGCGAGCGGACTCCTTCGGCATCGCAGCCGACAAGCTCGTCGAGGTGCAGACCGTCGATTACTTCCGAGCGTTTCTGGACGACCCGTACCTCTTCGGCCGGATCGCCGCGTTGCACTCGGTCAGCGATTTGTACGCGATGAATGCCCGGCCGTTTTCGGCACTGGCGATCGCCACGCTGCCGTACGCGCGTGGGCCGATTCAAGCGGCTCAACTCCGCGAGCTGCTCGCGGGAGCGACACGCACGTTCGGTGAACTCGGAGTCGTGTTGACCGGTGGGCACACGTCCGAGGGACACGATCTGTCGCTCGGCTTTTCGGTGACGGGCTTTGCGGACGAGGATCACCTCTTCCGCAAGGGCAACCTCGCCCCCGGTGATGTCCTCATCCTGACGAAGCCGCTCGGCACCGGAGCGGTGATGGCGGCCTGGATGCGCGGCGAGTGCTCGGCGGCGCACTTCGACGAAGCCGTCGAACAAATGTTGATCGCGAACAAGTCGGCCGCCGAAGTCTTCGCGAAGTTTGGCGTGAGAGCCTGCACGGACATCACCGGCTTCGGCCTCGCTGGGCATCTGCTGGAGATGCTCGACGCTAGTCACGTCTCCGGTGGTCTGTGTTTATCCACAGTCCCGGTCCTCACTGGGTTTGCCGCTGCTGCCGCCCGTGGCATCCTCAGCACGCTGCATCCCGACAATGCCCGATCGGTGAGCCGCACTCAGAGCAAAGAAGCTCCGCCGGCTTGGTTGTTCGATCCGCAAACGTCCGGCGGACTCTTGGCGGCCGTGCCTGCGCACGTTGCGGCCAACGTGTTGGAAGAACTGCATCGGCTCAGTCTGCACCAAGCCGCCGTGGTCGGCGAAGTGATCGAGCGTACGACAACTCCTGTGATCGAGTTGCTGCCGTGACATCGAGAACATCATCGGCAAATGATTAGCGATCAGACAAACCAACCCGAAGCGCCAGCGAGGGCGAGGGCGAGCGCTCCTGGAGACTTTGACTCGGAGCGTCTTGAAGAGTTCGCCCTCGCTGGCGCTTCGGGTTAGTGTGGTTACGGCCTCATGCCGCGATGGCGGCAGCCATTTTGACTCGCGCGACGAGCACATCCGCTTCGAGGTGCTCGACGTCGTAGCCGAACTCGGAGAGCCGCTCTAAACAGGTTCGGTCCAAGTCGTCGCTGTGGGTCGATAGGACGAGCGTCGGGCGATGCCGTCGCAACAACCGTTCGGCTCCCTTGAGCACCTGCAACTCGGCCCCTTCGACGTCGATCTTGATGAAGGTCGGAATCGGAAGCTCTCCCGATTCGACCATCTCGTCCAACGAGCGAACTTGGACTTCGAGCGTCCCATCGTTCGCGAGATGTCCGACTCCCGTGCCGTGTGAATCATCGAACCGTGCGATCGACGATCCTTCGCCGACGCAGTTGGTCAGCACTCGCACGTTGGCGCAGTCATTCAATTTCAAGTGCCGTCGCAGATATTTCAGATTCGCTGGCAGCGGCTCGAAGGCGATGACCTGCCCGCGCGTGCCAGCTAAGACCGACGATAGGACGGTGTAGTAGCCAACGTGTGCGCCGACATCGAAGACCACGCTGCCCGGACGGATCAGCCGTTGAAATGCTTCGGACTGAATCGGCTCGTAGGTTCCCTTCACGAAGCGGCTGCCGCTGGCGATGACCCAGCGCCGGCCTTGCAACGCTCCCGCACGAATCCGAGCGGTGAAGGGACTCAGCAAGGTCTTCATCAGATATTTGAATCGCATGGCAATCCTTTGCGCGGTGTGGACCAAGAACGACGGACACGGACGTCATGCGGCTCGGCGTTGAGTTTGTGCGGTTGGCAGCGCGAGCGTCTTTGGGGCCGACGTGACCGAAGTCGGCGAGGATGTGCCGGCGTTGGCGGCTTGGCATTCCAATTCCCACAACGCCGCGAATTTTTGATACACCGAGAAGGCCAACAACGTGCTGATAATCAGCCCGATCCGGCCATCCAGAAAACCGAGCTGAAGCACATAGTGCTTGAAGAAGCGGAACATCGGTCGCAGCGTGAGGTTCACCCACCCGGTTCGTTTGCCCTTCGCGAACAAATCCTCGGCGCTCCAGTAGGCGTATCGCTCCAACTTCGCATTGAAGTGCTTCAGGGAGCGGAACGTGTGATGCTCAAACGGCGAATTGAGATAGCCTGTCTTCTCCCACGCGACATCCAACTCCGCGTGGACACGTCTCGTCTCGTAGCAGCAGCTCTTGCGAAAGAGTCGTCGCACGCGATCGTGTTGCCATCCAGAGAATCGCACGAGTTGATTCAACAAGTAAACCCGGCGAGCAATCGAGAAGGCGTCGTGCGGAGTCCGCTCCAATTCGCCCGACTCTTTCAGGCGCTGAATCTCCGCGGCGAGTTCGGGAGTCACCCGCTCGTCGGCATCGACCACCAAAATCCAGTCGTGTGTCGCCTGCGGGATCACCCAGTTTTTGAAGTTGGCCGAGTTCACATACTCGCGCTGGAGGATGCGGCAGTCACCGCGAGCCTGGACCAGTTCCAGCGTGCCGTCGGTCGAGCCAGAGTCCGCCACGATCAACTCATCCGCCAGCGACCTGACCGAATTGATGCAGGCTTCGATGTGGGGGAGTTCATCCTTGCACGGAATGATGACGGTCAGGCGAGTGGTCATGTTTGGGTCGCTTTCATAGACGAGGCATTGGGAAAATAGTTCGGCAGCCAAAACTCGCCTAGACCGCTTTCCAGTGCCAATCGCGTCTCAGATTCAGGGCTAAGCCGCGCGATGAATGGCGGTGACATCCATGCGGTCGGCGTGCAGTTGGTAGCCGTTCTGGACGAGTCGCTGGGCGGCCTCATCTCGTTGCGAACGGGTCATGTGGAGCTGTTCGTATCGCACGATCGACGGGCGGAAGTGCTCGAAATCGACCATTTTCAGAATCGCGAAGTCGGCTCCTTCGGCGTCGATTTGCAGCAAGTCGGCGTGCTCGCGGCCGGAGCGTTTCAGCAATTCGGGAAACGTCAGGCAGGGAGTCGGCTGCTCGACGATGTCCGCTTCGGGAATGCTGTGCTTGAGCAGGTGCCGTTTGTCGAACGACGCCGCGGTGCAGGCACCATTGCGGAGCGTGTACATGATCCGCTCTTCGTTGCGATCGGAGATCGCCGCGTTCACGAATTGGAGCTGCGGTTGATCGCGATAATTCTCGCAGAGCCGCTCGAACGCCGGCTTCTGCGGTTCGACGAGGACACCTTTGAGTCCGTATTTGCGAACCGCGTGAAACAACGGATCGCGAGTCTCGCCGTCGAACGCCCCGATCTGCAAAAAGAAGAAGTCGCGTGAATCAAGCAACTGCCGAGCGATCGCCAATTCCAACAGGCAATTCATGCGAGCGTTGGCTTGCTCGAAGACGACACGCGGCTCGAAGCAACGGGAATAGCCGATGCGATGCAGCAGCAGATCGCGAATTTTTCGGAAGGTCATGATTTCAATCCTCAACCAAAATGGGGCAGATCAAGCGGCTCGCTGTTGAGCCATCAAGCGGCGATTCACGAAGGCGAATTCCAGACCGCGCGGCGAGATGTCGAAGCACTGAAATCCGGCGGCCTCGATCTGTCGCAGCAGCGACAGTCCCTCGTCGAACGAACGCTGCGGGTAGTGATAGTGAACCTCGACCAGCAACTGGCCGATCTCGATGCCGGATTGCAACAGTTCTGGGACGCAGTCGAACTCGGTCCCTTCGACATCCAGCTTCAAGACGTCGATGCGCGAATGACCCAGCCGCTGCATGATCGTGCTCAGCCGCAGCACCTGACCGGCGAACTGCGGTTGATCCAGGCGATTGAATTTCTGGCGGTCCTGCGAGAAATGAAAACGGCCCGGCTTCTTCGGCGGATAAAAATTCAACGTGCCATCAAAGGCGGCGATGCCGTAGTCGTGAAACTGAAACTCGGCGGGGAGTTGTTGCCGTGCGACCCATTCAATGCTCTCCGGAGTCGGATCGAAGGCGTGAACGTGGACGCCGAATTGCTCGATCATGCCGACATCCCAGGCGACGTTCGCGCCGACACCGAACGAGTACACGATCGAGTCGCGCCGGATCAGCTCCGAACAGATGGGCCAATCGCGTCGGAATCCCGGCCTGACAATCGTCAGCGAAGTCGGCTGGAGCAATCGCTCACGTTGCAAGCGAAATTGTCGGTATTGATTCTTCACGAACTTAATCAGCATGTCAGTGGTCTCGCGGTTTGAGTGGCGATGGCTTTCAGGCGGCGCGTTTTCTCAGAACGAAGTTGTTGCAGTAATCCTTCTCGCCCCAAAACTGTTCGCCGGTGGCTTTCTGATGCGTCTGAGGATCAAACTCCGCGATCGGACGAAGTTGGCCGCGATGCACGAAGCTACCCTGAAAGCCCAATGATTCGAGGTACTGCAAGACGTCGGACACCGATCGCTGCTTGAGGTGGCGAGCTTCGCATTCGACGGTCAAACAGGGTGCATCTTGTGTCAAAATCTTTTGAGCACCGCGCAGGACGGCGAATTCGTGACCTTCGGCGTCAATCTTGATCGCGGCGATCCGTTGCGTCCTCGATTGAAAGTATTCGTCGAGGGTGACAACCGGCACCGAGTACGAGCGACACTCGGACTGCTCCAGAATGGCTCCCTCGAAGGAGGCTCCCTGCGAGACCGTCTCGCTCGGAACATGCAGAGTCAGGTGACCACTGTGGTCCGAAACGCCAGCTCCCTCGACAACCACATTCTTGAGGCCGGCCGCCGCACACTGAGTCCGCAGATACTCGGCCAATGTCGGTTGTGGCTCGAAGGCAAACACTTTTCCAGGCGAGGCCGCGCGGCTCAACCAATACAGATAGCTTCCTTTGTGAGCACCCACATCCACGGCGATGTCCCCCGACTGGATCGAGGATCGCAGCTCGCGAATCTCCGTGCGCTGATCACGGAAACGAGCTCTGTAGGCCCGCCACAGAAAACGCATCATCACGAAAGTTCCTTTACGGCAGAGTCACGCTGATGATTGAGAATCGCCCAGATGTTGTCCTCAAGCGGCGCGGTAACCGACGAGCGAACTGAAATCTGAGTACTTGGGAGCCGATCGCGGAACGAAGGAACGACGCAGCTTGAATCTCAACTTGTGAATGCCCGTCAGCGGCTTGTCGAAGGCGGTGCTGTCCACGACGGGCATCAGCCGCCGCAACAGACGAAGCTTGAGGTCGCGATTTTTCAGAACTTCTGAGTGATCGCGAACTTTCTGTGCCCAGCCAATCGAGCCACAGATTCCGCACGCACCCCACTCGTCGCTCAACAACACTCGCGTGGCGAAGACTTGCGACGGGCCGGGATGGAAGTGCATCACATCGTGGAAGGCCACGATCCCACCGGGGACAACATGCTTCGAGAAATTCTCGAAGTCTTCCGTCGCGCCAGGGACAGAATGATCGCCGTCAATCCACAACAGTCGCAGCCGACGATCCCATTTCTTGGCTAAGTCGGACGAGAACGCGCGGTGAACAGTGACTCGATCCGCAACGCCGGTCTTCGCGAGCGACTCTTGGAAGGCGCGAAACGTATCGTCGGTGGTGGTCATCGTCGCGCCAAACGCCTCGATCGCCGCCCACGGATCGCACGCATGAAGTCGTGGATCGTTCGTGGACTCCAACGCGGTCGCGAGCAACACCGTCGATAAGCCTTTGAAGCTCCCGATTTCGAGCACTTCTCCCTCAACGGTTGGGCAAACGGCCATGAGCACCAACATGTGACACTCTTTGTCGGTCAGATATCCATCGACCTTCGCGGCAGCAGTGCGAGCGGCGGACAACACACTCAGGAACTCATTTTCCGTGGTGACTCTCGCGTTTCTGGGGGACTTCGACATGAATCTTTCCTTCCGTGTTCTAAGACGATTGCCGAACGGGATCGAAACCGCTTGCCGTCGAGCGGATTCAGCGAACGTCGTCAGCCTTCCTGGCGAACGGCAGAATTTGCGCGGCGGGAAGATTGTGGCTTCGGCAAAACGTGTCAATTGCGGATTCACCACGCGGTCATTCCAGCCATGTCTGCTGACGAACGACGGAACTTCCGTCACTCCAGTCGCGTTGTGGAGTCTTGCTTGGCGACGGAATTCGTCTGCGAAATCACGGCCGGACTCAGCAGTCCGGTTTCCGGTATCCCGTCGTGAATCTTGTGTGAGACTTCTAAGATGTTCGGCCAGATCACTCGGTGAACGAGGAAATTCCGATCTGGCAGCGGTGCATAGTCAAACCCAAAGCATTGCGAGAGCAGCAACCGAAACGTGTTGACCGGAGTGATCGTCGGATAGAGCGTGCTGCGCATCGAATCGGGGACAAGGTAGGCATTGAGAATCGGGACACGCTCCTGCACATAATCTTCGTTTGGGTCCGAACCGGGATTTGAATGGAATCCCGGACCGTGATCCGATTGAACGATGATGATGGGCGGAACTTTGCTGTTTGAGCGGATGGCGTCGATGGCTCGCATCACTTCACGATTCAAGTAAACCACCTGGTCGATGTACGCCGTTCGGCTGTTTTGGTCGATCTCCCAATCGGTTTGACCATCGCGAGTGAACACATACGGCGGGTGCGGGGTGATGAGGTGGCAGAAAGTGAACTTCGGCCCCTGGAGAGTCGGCAACTCCGCAAGTTGGCTGAGAGCGCGTTGATGCTGCGCGGCGATCATGCCTCGGTCTCCGCCGTTGAAGAATCGCAAGGCGCTGTGGCGAGTCAACTGAACCTGCAACATGCGGGAGCCGGCCGAAAGCCAAGTGGTTGGTTCGCCGAGCGACAGATGAGAAATTTCCGAGCAGGATGTCGGCACAAAGGACGTATTGAAGTGAACCAGTTGATACCCGCGCTCACGCAGGCATCGTCCGACCTCATGTGTCCGCAACATTTGCGCGAGCGACTTGTATCCTCCCTGTGGAGAGAACGACTCGTGGTATCGCATGTTGAGGGACGATGACAACGAAAACGCGGTTCCGGGGTAGTTCGTGCAGCTCTTGTCGGCCACATAAAACCCGCGTTGGCGAAGTCCGTCCAAGAACTCGGAATTGTCGAAGCCGTAGGACTTCTGAAGGACGTCGCCGCGCCCGTACGCATCGAGAATGATGTAGTAGATGTCGGGACGGCCAGTCTCTTCGGAGGCAATCTCAGGCCGAACTGGAGAAGTCTTCGCCAGGTCGATCTGTGGTAATCGCGGTTCACGCGCCAGGATCAATCCAAGTTTCGAGCTGAAGACCAGCAACGTGATCATCGCCGTCAACGACACGAACTTCGAAAGCGATTTCAATTCACCGGTGAGGTGCCAAATGACGGCCGTCACTCCGACCCCGATCGAAATCAACACTCCATGACGGAGCGTGGCACCGCCCCCTGACGGAATTTTCGCAAGCCCATCAAACAGCACGCCGTAGTAGAAGCACAGAAGGGTGATCCAGGTCGTCATCAAAGCCGCATGGCGCGCGCTGCGCCGGACGAACAGCAACACCAGAAATCCGACGGTGGCTGGCAACAATGTTGGTCCCAGCATGGAGAGCACGTCGGTCAGCGAGAACCAATCGGTGTTCTGAGCGCCTAGCGACACGATCACCGCGGCCGAAAGGAGCCACGGATGTGCGTCTTCCCATTTCGGCCTCAGCCGGGAAGAGCTTCCATCAGATACAGCGTGCGACATGTTCCCCCCACGGAAATCTTTTGCAGAACGTGAAACTGGCTCGCGAAGTCCGCCTCGAATTTCGCCTGAACGTAATCCGGGAAGATGTCTGGCCGAGTCGCCAGGAGTTTCTGAACTTGAGAATCCTCCTTCGGAACCCATTCGATAATCAGTCGTCGAGCCAATGTGCGGAGATAGGCGGCGATCTGAGACAGCGGCACGTTGTTGGAAATCGCCAGGTGATGAATCAGTCCGAGAGACAGCACAACATCCACGGGGCCTCGATCAGCGAGCGAGAGTCGTTCGCGATGCGCCCAACCCATCGCGGAGCTGGGATTTGTCAGGTCCAGCAACAATGGGAAGTGTCCTTGCTCGCGATGAGCGATGACCTGCCGATAGTTTGCGTCCACGCAGTTCGGATCAATGTCCCAGGCCACCACCGAGCGAGCACCCGCAGCGCGGGCCAAACGACTGAAGCGGCCGTCATTCGCGCCGAGATCCCAAACGGTGTTAGGGGGACGATCCACAAGCAAGCTCTGGACGACTCGCTCTTTGGCACCGAGGCCATTCTCGCCGTAGTTGTTGTTGGCGGCGTAGTAGTCCGCCCATTCCGTCCGCTGAGTGGGAGCTTTCAATCCTGAGACCGTTTGTTCGAGGTGTGTCACCAGTGACTGCAACGCCTTCAACGACATCCCTCGCGACGGTCGCGCTTTGTCCGACGATGAATGGTTGGAGTACTGCTGCTGGGCCTTCGCGTGAGCATGCACATGCAGCCCCAGACCCAGCCCGAAGCGAGTCCGGAACGGGAGCAACCGCGACGCCAAATCGAGTGGCACGCCATCAATGTAGGTGCGAAAAAGCTGACCCAGCCGGACATCCGTGCGGCTCATCAGGGCCAGCGGTGCCAGAAAGTGCTGGCAGAACTGCCGGTAGGCCACCCACGGGCTTCCCTCTTCGTACAACTCGAACGAAAGCGTATCGATCAGCGCTGGCCGCGCAGCGAAGAGCTGCACGTTGTAGGCACTCGCGTCCTTCAGCGTCATCCCGCGATTCATGGCCGCGCGCTGAATTCGCAGCGTGGTCAGAGCGGCATCTTTAAGCTGGCTGAAGCTCCACTCGAACGGATGCGAAATGAATGGGAGCTGAGCGGGCCGGATGACCTTGTACGCTTCCTCCGAGAACGCCAGCCGCACGTCGAGCTCTTCGTGCGGAAGCAGCAATTCATCGCTCACGAGTTCGTCGTACAGTCCGCTCGAGATCAGTCGCTCGTATTGCGGGGCATACGAAGGAGCGATCTGCCGATGAACCACGCCTTGTCGTGAGAAGACGAAGCCGCTGGGATCACGAAACGAACCGGGAATCCGTGCTGCCAACGCCATGAGTACATCCTTGTTTGATCTCGACGTCGCTGTTGAACTCAGAGCGAATTCCGGCATGCGCCCAGGAATGAGTCCGGCCATTGGGCCTGCCTCATGCCAGCCCTGTTGACGGAAGATGCCGCGCGTTCAAGCCGCCTTGCGATGAGAGGCTGACTCCAGCGTCTGCTCGCCATGCAATGGAAGAACAGATTTTTCGGACGAAGGCAGAGCCTCGCTCGCGGATGGCTCGGATCGACGCCGCAGCACGACACGCGCGAAAAAACTGCGCAGTTGCGTCATCACTCCACCAAAAACGACTCCAGCACTGACGAGGCTGGCGACCAGAACCTGAAAAATCAAACTTCCCGTTCCGGCGTCGAGATAGCCTAAGACGAAAAAATTCATGTCCATCGAAATCCTCCTTGAGACACCGTGAACCGGGCACCTGCGGAAACTGCGGTACGCTCTCGGATGGATAGTGAAAATCGGCAAAAACCGTCAATACGTTTCGCACCACCTCAGCCGAGCCGGATGCCAGTATCGAACATGAGCGATCGCTGCCAGAAACAGCAGAGTTCCCAGACTCATCGCCGCTCCCCACAGCACCGAGCGTGGCCGATAGCTCCAAACCACGCGATGCGAGCCGGGGTCGAACCGCACGCCTCGGAACTGACCATCAACACGGATCGACTCGGCCGGCCGGCCATCGACCGTCACCGACCAGCCCGGATAGTCGAGGTCCGCGAGCACCAGCACGCCCGACTTCGCGGTCTCCACCGAGCACGCGATCAAATTCGCGGGCGACTCGAATGCCGTCACCTTCCACGTTCTCGAATCGTGCGCGTTGCCGTCGAGCGAGCGAAACTGCAACCGGCCAAGCGCATCGTTCAGCTCGTACAAGGACAGCGGCTGCCCCGCTCGGCCCCAAGCCCGATTGAGAAACGGGTCGTCCCCCTGCCACACCAGTGTCATCGCATCTGCCAGCGGCGGTGGCTCGAAGCACAAGACATGCGTGACTCCGCAGCGACGCAACCACTCAAGCTGCTCGCGAGATGCCGGCACAACGGTTGCCCCGGACGCAGCCGGCAGTCGTAGCGACTCGTCCACATACTCGGCCGGTCCAAACGTCAGATAGATCGGAGCACTCGACACGCCCAACGTGCTCGGCAAGTTGGCTCCGGGAGCAAACAGCCGCAACGTCGGCCGAGTCTTCGCTGCATCGAGCAATTCGCGGCGCACGGGACTTTGTTCCAACAACTTCAGCGGTGGCGACTCGATGATCGGAGCGAACGTCACCAAACGGCTGATCGTCCAAAACTCAACCGTTGTGGTCAGCAACAACAATCCGATCAACCCCGCGCGGGCATCCGCAACGGACGATCGCTCGGACCACCACCAAGCCACGAAGCTCGGAGCGATGGCGATCGCCAGCAAGCCGCTGACCTGCAAAAGCTCCAGAAATGGCCCGTTGCCGGAGCCAACCGTCAGCGGATTGGGAATGCGGAACTCGGCAATGACGGCGGCGACGTCGTCGCCCAGGAAGAACCAAACGCTCAACGACCAAACCGAGCCAACCAGAAGAACGCCGACCAGCTTCCGTGAAACATCTGGCTCGCGCAGAAACCGATCCAGCACGCGACCGGCCAACATCGCGGCGGCAAACGTCGTGAGTAATCCGTAGCGTCCAGCTCCTTGAAAGTAGCTAAAACCCGGCAGATGCCGAGTCGCCGGCAGCAACCAACCACTCGTGTAGAGCCAACTCGCCGCTGCGATGAAAAACCAAAACTGAGTCGCTCGATCACCCCTCCGCAAGCCGCCGATGCTGACCAGCGCCAACAACAACGGAGCGACTCCGAAATACAAATGCGCCTCGGCGGAGTTCGTGCGCGAGTGTCCCAACGGAGGGGCTTCGCGAAACGCGGCTTCGCGGTCGGTCAACGGCGAGTACCAATGAGTCGGCCGAAAAACCTGCGTCCAATACCACGGCGGGATCGCACCAAAATCGAGTTCATGATCTTTGCCGACAGTGGCTCGCTGACTGAGCTGTTTCAATTCGTAAGTCGGCAGAAGTTGAACGGCTGCGAGGCTCAAGCCGCAGAACATCGCCAGGAAGGCACCGGCGATGATCCGATTCCGTGGAGCAAACGGCTCACGGCCGCCATTGTCCGGCTGTTGGCTGTTGGCCGGAAGCCGATGGCTGTCATCCCAAAACCAAAACACTCGGCTCGGCACATAAACCGCCAGCAACAACAGCGTGAACCATGCGATCTGAAAGTGACCGGCAAGCAATTGCACGGCGATCACACCACTCAATCCGATCGCGAATCGCCACAGGCGGGTCGAAAGAAAACTCTCCGCGCACCACAACGCGGCCGGCAGCCATGTCCCGCCGATGATCGCCCATTCGACGCACGTTCGTGGCGGGAACCAGCCGTAAACGTAGACCAGCGCCGTCAGCCACGATGGCAAAAGACCGATACCCAGACGTCGCGCCGCCGCGCTCGCGAACACGAACGCCGCGAAATAATGCAGCAAGAAGCTGACGTGAAATGCCGAGTGAGGATCGAGCATTCGATACAGCACGAGATTGAGCGGATAGAAAATTCCCGTCTGGCTCTCGGCCAACAACGGATATCCGAAACCCGCGCGGGTATTCCACAGCGGTAGCTCACCTGCCTGCAACGACTCCGAGTAGATGACCTTCTGCGGAAAGAAATACGAATAGACGTCGCCGCCAACGAACCCCGATCCGCACCAGATCGGCAACCAAAACACGAGCGTCAGGCCCAGCGCGAGTCCGCACGTCGCCAGTCCGCTGAACCATTCGCGCCGCGTTTGCATGGGGATCGCTCTCTCGCCGCGATTAGGGACGAAACGCCTCAAACGGCATGTCGAATGTTTCCGCCACGGCTTGATTCGTCACTCGACCGCCGTGCATGTTGACCGCGTGAGCGAAGCCAATATCGGCGGCACACGCGGCGGCGAGGCCACGTTTTGCGATCTTCAGCACATACGGGAACGTGACGTTGCACAGCGCGTACGAACTCGTCCGCCCGACCGCTCCCGGCATGTTCGTGACGCAGTAGTGGACGATGCCATCGACAAGGTACGTCGGCTTCGAGTGCGTCGTCGGCCTCGTCGTCTCGATGCACCCACCTTGATCGACAGCGACGTCGATGATGACTGCTCCCGGCTTCATCAGCTTCAAGTCCTCGCGGCTGACGAGCAACGGCGCGCGAGCACCTTCGATCAGCACAGCTCCGATCACGAGGTCCGCCAGCCGCAACTCTTCACGGATGTTGTGCCGGTCGCTGAAGAGCGTGTTGACGTTCGGTGGCATGATGTCTTCCAGATACCGCAGCCGGTCGATGTTGATGTCGATGATGACCACGTCCGCCTGAAACCCCGCTGCGATCTGCGCCGCGTTCTTGCCGACGACTCCGCCACCCAAAATCAGGATGTGAGCCGGCGCGACTCCCGGCACACCGGCCAGCAGAATGCCGCGGCCCTCCTGCGGACGTTCGAGATATTTCGCTCCCTCTTGAATGCTCATCCGGCCGGCGACTTCGCTCATCGGAGTCAAACAGGGGAGATCGCCGCGAGGCCCGCGCAGTGTTTCATACGCGACCGCCGTGATCCCCGTTGCCAGCACATTTCGAGTCAATTCTTCGCTCGCTGCGAAATGAAAGTAGGTGAAGAGAATCTGTCCCGGCCGCAACAACGACCACTCGGCGGAGAGCGGTTCCTTGACCTTCACGATCAACTCCGCAGCACCGAAGATCGCGGCGGGGCCATCGACAATCTCGGCACCATTCACAGAGTACTGCTCGTCGGTGATGCCGCTGCCCAGGCCCGCACCACGCTCGATGAGCACGCGGTGGCCGTTCCTGACCAATTCCTCGACTCCCGACGGCAACATCGCCACGCGATACTCGTCCGGTTTGATCTCCCGGGGGACTCCGACAATCATGGTTGCCTCCTTCCATCGACCGAGGATTCACGATTCGGCCGAAGAGTAGCCGACGTTCGCCAATCGAGGAAACGGTGGCCTGCGTCTGTAGACCGGACGCCCACGTCCGGCCGATCTTCCTTCGGACGTCGGCGTCCGAACTACTGGCGACGCCGAGACAGCGCCTTTTCATAAAGCGAGATGTACTCGCGAGCTGAACGGTTCCACGACCAATCGCGCGACATGCCGCTGCGCTGCAAACGTCGCCAGGCCGGCTTGTCGGCGAACAGCTTCAAGGCCCCATCAAGTTGCTGCCAAAGCTGGTCCGGGTCGTGATCGCGGAACGAGAAGCCGGTCGCAGTTCCATCGTTCAGCGTTTCAGGCGTTGCACCGACAACCGAATCGGCCAGCCCGCCGGTCGCTCGAACAACAGGCGGAGTGCCATAAGCCATCGAATACATTTGATTCAGTCCACACGGCTCGAACTTGCTGGGCATCAAGAACATGTCCGATCCCGCCTCAATCAGGTGCGCCAAGCTCTCGTCGTAGCCAATCACCGCACGGACTTTGCTGGGATGAGCCGAATCCAAGTGCCGGCAAAGGTCTTCGTACTCCGGCTGCCCGTTGCCCAAGAAGACAACCTGCACGTCACGTTCGAGCAACCGACTGGCGCATACGCCGATCAAATCAAACCCCTTCTGCCACGACATGCGAGAAACCATACCCAACAGCGGCACATCGGCTCGCACGGGCAATTGCAATCGTTCCTGCAACGCACGCTTGCACGTTGGCTTGCCGGTCTCCAGAGATTCAAGGTCGTACCGCGCGGGGAGGTGCGGATCGACGGAAGGGCTCCATTCCTCTGGGTCGATGCCATTCAGGATGCCAGTCAAATCCGCCGAGCGATCCCGCAACACACCATCCAAGCCGTGACCAAATTCGGCCGTTTGAATCTCGCGCGAGTACGTCGGGCTGACCGTGCAAAGCTGATCGGCGAAAACAATTCCCGCCTTCAAAAAATTCACTCGGTCCCAGCACTCGAATTGTTTCCAGTTGTAGAACTCCCAACCGAGTCCCGTCAGAGGCATGACATCGGGCGAGTACGCTCCCTGAAACGTCATGTTGTGCAGCGTCATGATCGCCGCTGTGCGTCGGAGATCGGGTACCCACTGACGAAACTGTGCCTCCAACAACGGCATCACCAACGCGGTCTGCCAATCGTGAGCCTGGATGACATCTGGCTTCAACTTCAATCGTGCTACCGCCTCTAGAGCCGCGCGGCTGAATGCGATGAATCGTTCGGGATTGTCGCCGTAGTCGGCCTTGGTCGCCGGGTCTTGATATAAGCCACCTCGATCGTACAACTCCGGTTGATCGACCAGTACGACATCGACACGGCTTCCCGGCATCTGTGTGCGCTGAAGTTGGATTCGTACAGCCCGATCTCCAAGGGCAATCTCAAAGGCTTCGCCAATTGGCTCCATCGCAACGCCGCTCTTCGCGAGGAACTGCGAGTACAGCGGCAGGATCAACGTGACTTCGTGGCCAAGTTCCGCGAGCGCTTTGCTGAGCGCACCCGCGACATCCGCCAAGCCTCCGGTTTTCGCGAAGGGCACGGCTTCGGAACTGACTTGGACGATTCGCATCACGCACTCCAGACTCAAGCAGAACGAAGAGGGCAGAACGATTGGATTCGGAAGTGCATCGTTTCAGAAATGCGGCGGAGAAAAAAGGAAAGAGGGCACTCGTACCAGCGACGAGTGCCCTCTTTGGTTGTTGTCTCGCGAGTCAGGTGTGACCAGCGGTTATTTCATGAAGAAATCGGACGGGCCTTTGCAGGTGTAGTACGGGTAGACAACGACTCCAGCCGGTTGATTCTGCGGCGGGTACACCAAGTTTTTCGGTTGGCGGTAGTCGAAGGTGTGATGATGCTTCGGAAAGTGATAATTTTCGGGACAGTCCGACGGGTATCGCGCCCACTCCGGAGAACACTGGCCCGACGGGCACGATCCAGAGTCCATTCCGGCCGGGCCGTCGTAGTACATCGGGCCGGGCATTGCTCCCATCGGACCATTCGGCCCCATGGGACCATTCGCGCCCGGAGCACACCCAGGATTCTGGCCGCGAACAACGGCGTGATTTGATTGGCAGCCCACGATCGCCATCATCCCAGCGACCAGAACACCCAGCATCCATTGAGATTTCA
>CAZILR010000043.1:0-15891 GCA_964539995.1 uncultured Planctomyces sp. | reverse complement strand
TTGTCGAGATCCTCGTAGTAGCTGAGCGTACCGCCGATGCGATAGACGGTCGGCTTATCGGGAGCCGCGTCGCGCCGCGGAATGAACGTGTAAATCGCCGTGCCTGACGAATCGGGGCCGAGCGTGCCCGTGCCATCCACGGCACTCAGTGTGTCGAGCACGGGACCGCGAATCGCGAACATGTCGTTTGCGGAATTACCGGCCTCGTCTTCAAAGTTGAGCTGCAACCGTACGTTCTTCAGCCCATGCTCCAGGTTGCCGTTCGTCAGTTCCAAAGTCCCCAAGAAGGCATTTCGAGTCAGAACCGCCTTTTGTTCGATGCGGATGCTGACTTGCGCACACACGCCCTCAATGTCTTCTGATGCGGCGACACCGCTGCCATCCGTCAACGAACCCGTTCCGCAATTAAAAACGGGAATGCTCCAGCCGATCGGCGCGAACGACGCACCGCCACCACCGCCGCCGAAGCCGCCGAAGCCGCCGCCACCGCCGCCGCCGGGGCCGGGGTCGAACAAATCACAAATGCAGGCCAGCAGATCGCCCGCTGCCCCCGCCGCCCCCGCCGCCGCGCCGACCACCCCGCCCGTCAGTCCACCGATGATGCCACGACATCCGGCCTGGATCAACGCCTTCTGGCAGTCGCTCAACTCCGTACCGCCGCACTCAAACAACACATCAATCAATTCGCACGGTGCGTTGTAAAGATTCCCGCCGAGCGTCGGCAGTGATTCTCCCAATGCCTCTCCGGCCTTCTTGAGACAGTCGTAGGTCTCCTTGACCACGCAGACCGGTTCGATCGCCGCGTTCAGCCCATTCGTAACAGCATTCGGGCCACAAATGTATTCGTACAGCGCGATCAGGTTGATGGGGGGCAGGCAAGGGAGCTCGATTTCGTGGAAGCAGGCCGCGACTTCCCGGCCGAACGTCTGTTCGAGTTTCGCGATCCGCGACGCAAGATATTCCGGATCATCCCGCAACGCTTCCATCTGCGCGCGGATCGTTTGCGAATTGACTCCGTCCCGATGCCGAATCTTCACGGGAATGATGATCGAACTCTTCGCCGGCAGAATTGGAATGTTGTCGATCAGCGGCGTGAGGATGTAATTCGGGTCGTCGGGCAGTTGCAGCCGGACGTTTTCCGCCTGAATAAACCCGTGATTCGAGAATTGGACGTTGAACTGTGTTTCCTCGCCGTCCACCACTAGCGGCATGATGAACGGGTTGTCGATCGTTACCACGGGAGCCGGAACATTGGTCTCGAAGTCCGCTTCCAACACGATGCGGTAGGTGTCTTCGATCTGCGTCGGCACGACGGTCCAGTTGTAGCTGACCAGCGTCTTTTCCAGGAAATACGGCTCTTCGTTTCCTTCCGAGTTCGTCCGGAAGTTCACAATGCCCGGATGCACGTCGAAGCGGTCTTGGCGTGAACTGTGTCCTTTGGCCGAGATCTGCAAACGGTAAGTACCTTCCGGCAAACCCGTCAGTGACACTTGTCCGCTCGCGTCGGTGGTTCCTTCGCCCACGATTTCGTTGGTTACGGGGTCGGTGAACGTGACACGAGCGCCGCTGAGCTTCGGCGCGCCCTCGGCGAAGTAGAAGTCCTGATCGACCACCGTGATGCGCACATCGCCGATCGCTTCGGAAATCGTGTGGAAACGGAACCCCTGAGTCAGTGACAGTCCATTCGCCTTGATGGCGAAGGCCCCTTGGAAAACTTCCTGTAACCCCAGACTCGTTGGAGGCAACAGTGACAGTGTCAGTGTTCTCGACTCACCCGCAGCCAATGACGGCAGCGTGGTTCCTTGCAGCAGCGACATCCAGGGCAATTCCGCTGGGAACTCAACTTCCAACTCTCCCGTCGGAGCGCCGCCCGTGTTGGACAGTTCAAACGGAATTAGAATTTGTTCGCCGCGCAATAGGCCACGTTCAAAGAATCCTGGGTTGGTCACGAGCCGACCGACCAACGGTGCGATGGTAATATTCATCGAGACACGCGTGGTGGCCGCTTCACCGCTGACAAATTCGACGACCACGGTCCCTTGCCGTCGCGTCGCCTCGGTCGCCGTGATTGTGAACGGAATCTCGATCGTCGCATTCCCCGCTAAAGTCGCCGGCAGGTCGAAGTCCACCGTTAAGTCCGCCGGCGCACCGTTGACCGTGAAGCTGAGGCCGGTCAGTGGCACGTTGGTTTTGTTCGTTAGTTCGATGTGTCCGTGAAGCGGCGAGTTCGGCACGACTTCCAATGAAAAGTCACTGGGGACCGCGCGCATACCGACAATGTCGAACGCGTCTTGAACGGGATCGGCCGTGGCTTTGAAATACTCGGCACCGATCTCAATGTGTCCGGTCTCGCCCGGCAGCGGGCGGAATGTTCCCGTGAATTCCCCGCTGGCGTTCGTAAGCACCAGCGGCAATTCGCGGGTCGTGCCGTTCGACAAGACATGGACCGAGACAAACCGATTCGCCGCCGGGCCAGTTTCGTTTCCGTTCAGGTCGACGAAGAACGCTCGACCCGTGAACGACACTTGTTCCCCTTCGGCGAACACCGTCCGCGCGACTTGCACTTCCGCGTTGTACGACGGTTTCACCTGGAGCGTCGAAGAGGTGACGATGTTGTTGGTCTCGACTCCTTCGGTGACCGCCTTGTCCATGTCCGTGACCACGATCAAAAGATAATCCGTCGGGACGTTCGGCAGGTTGAAGTTCACCGTTTGCTCGTAGTGGTCTCCGATCGCCAGTGAGTTACTGCGCGTGAACGTGCCCAACAGAAGGTCACCACCGAGCAGGCTGTCGTTCGAGAGATAGACACGATCCACCCAGCTTCCCGAGGTGGCCGCCAAGCCCTTATTTGTGACCCGATATGTCATCGACGTGGATTGGCTCGTGAGCGCCACCGTCGGTGCATTCGTGATGGCCACCGTCAAATCGGGACGGTTGATGTCCGTGACAATCAGCGAATCCGCGCCGGAATTGAAGCTTGCCGCCGACGCTGCGATGGTGACGAACTGATCACCGTCGTCGATGCCGTCGTTGACCGCGCTGACCAGGAACATCGCCGACGTCGCTCCGATCGGAATGGTCACGGTGGCCGGAACCGTCGCTTCGGTTTCGTCGTTGCTGGCCAGTGTCACGACCAATTCCGAATCCGTGGGGGTGCTGCGCGTAACCGTGCCGGTCGCGGTTCCGGTTTCGCCGATCAAATCGGTGTCGATCACGACGGTCAGCGTGGGTCCGTCGTTGTCAGTCACTTGAAAAGTGACGCTGTCGGAGCCTTGATCGAGTGCCAACCCAAACACCGCATCCTTGCTGGAGACGGTGAGGGTGACAGTGCGCGTGCCGTTGATGACGTCGTCATCGACCATCGTGAGCGGAACCGTCACCGAAGCTTGGCCCGCCGGTATCACGAGGGCGTGCGGAATGCGGATCAGTTCGTGATTCGACGCCAGGAGTTCGATCTCCAGGAGCCGGCCGTTGGCACCGAAGCCGCGATCGCGCGTGATGGTGGCATACAGTGCGGGATTCGCCGCCCCCTCGGAGATCGACGCCGCGCTGACTTGCACCGTCAAATTCGGAGTGTCGTCATCGGTGATGGTCAACAACGCCGAGCCCGAGTTATGTCCGTTCGCGGCGACGACTGCGACCTCGCTGCGCGTCCCATCCACCACCGTGTTGTCGGCGGCGAACGCAGTGAATGTGACCGACATCGCTCCCGCCGGGATGGTCACGGTCGCGGGAATCAGCAGGCTGTCCACATTACTGCTGGTTAAGTTCACGACCAACGGGTCGGTCGTCGCGGTGTTGCGGAAGACCGTGCCAGTCACGGAACCGCCACCCTCCGTGGCTGTGTTCGGTGAAAACATCGCAAGCAGGAACGGTTCGTCGTCGTCGTACAACAGCACGGTGTCGGTGTCGTCGTCATAGCCCGTGGCAGAGGCCGTGATCGTCACGGTGACGTCGCCGTCATCCAGAGCGTTATCGACGGCACTCAATTCGACGACCGCCGACGATTGACCGGCGAGGATCGTTGCCGAGCCGACAATGGTCGCTCGCCCCGTATTGTTGCTGGTGAGCGTCACAACCAGGTCTTCGGCGGTGATGTTGCTGCGCGTGACCGTGACGTTGGCCGCGTGAGTGCCGTAGTACTCGACAATCGCGGAAGGCACGACCGAGACGGTGAGTGTCGGAACCAAGCCGATCGCGGAATCGTCGATGCCGGTGTTGCTTTCGATCGACTCTCCGTCTGCGGCGGGCGGCGAGGCATACTCGAACACCGAGTTGCCAACATCGGTGCGGACCACCAGATACCGAGAGCCACTCGTGAAGCCCGGCAACGTGATCGGCTGATCCTCGCGCAGCAGAGACTCGCCTGCTCCGATGGTTGCGGAGTAGGTGAACGAGCCGATGAACTCATCGTCGCCGATTTCGGTATCGTCGGAGAGGAAAATCCAATCGGTCCACTCACCGGTGACGCTGGCATTGCCACGATTCGTGATCGTGTAATCGATCAGAATCTCTTGGTTCGCCCGGCCTGCCGCGGGACCAGAGATCGCGCCGACAATCAGATCGGGGTAGGTGGCCAAGCCGACTGTTTGCGGCGCACTGACGAACTGATTGTCTTCCGCGTCGCTATTCGCATTGTATTCGACGACCTCACCGTAGTAATCCGTGAACACTCGGACGCGGAATCGTCCGGCACCGCGTGCGCCGTCCGGCAAGTGGAGAGTCACTTCGTGATGCTGCGACAGCGGGTTCTCGGCCGAGTCCGGAGCCAACGCGGAAGTATCGACGAGAACCGCTGCGACCGTCTCCAAAACTTGGATGTGGTCCGGATCGTCGTCGTTGACGCGATCGATCAGGACGTAATCGCGGTACGCACCGCTGGTGGCATTGCCCTGATTGACGTCATCCCAACGGACCTTCACGGTCATGCCCGAAACCAACGTGGCCCCCGCATCCGCTGCCGAGACCATGCTCAAGTTCCGCGAGATCAGATCCGCATACGGTGCCAGCGTGGATGTGACGTTCGCGCTGGTCGCGGTGTTCTCTTCCGCCGTGCCGCCGCCGTTGTGCTCGAAAACCTGCCCGTAGTAGTCGGTGGTCACGACCACGCGGAACAGTCCGACTCCTCGCGGCCCGTCCGGCAAGTTGAACGAATACTGCTGTTCGAGGGCGGGATGATCCACATCGGTGACTTCGAGACCGTTCACCGCGATCACTCGTGAGCTGACGATTTCGAGCACATCCCCTTCGGCATCGACTCGTTCCACGCGCACATAGTCGTAGTAGGAACCAGCGGGGGCGATACCGAGATTGCTGTCGGTCCATTTGACTGTCACAAGCATTCCGGATTGGAGTTGCAAGACTCCGGAATCGGCGGGAGTCAGCGAAATTTGCGACGTCACCAAATCCGGGTACGGAGCCAGCGTGACGGCGAACGCATCGCTGCTGGTCGAGTTATTCGTCTCGGCATTTTCGGGAACCTCATCGTTGAATTCGCCGATGTTCGAGTGCGTGTCGGTGGTGATCGTGATTTGCAGATTGCCCACGCCAGCATCGCCATCGGGCAGATCGAACGTGTGCGAGCGAGCGTGTGACTGTCCCGGAGCCAAATCGCCGAGCGAACTGGTGTCGTGATACACGATCTGATTGTAGATCGTCTGCCCCGTCGTCAGGTTCTGGATGATGACGCGATCGTACCACCCGCTTTCCACGTTTCGGGTGCCCGTGTTTTGGTCGCTCCAATGAACCGTCACGGTGTCACCGGTCTGCGGACTCGCCGGCCGATCCACGGTCACGCTGATGACCTGCAAATCCACAAACACGTCGAAGAAGGAACTCGCCGAGTTGTTCGCTTCGGCGTCGTCGTGACTGACGGCGTTGAATTCAAAAAGATCGTTGTGGAAGTCGGTCGTAACGAGGACTTCGTATTGGCCACCGTCTCCCACGAACGCATCGACCGAATGTGTGCGTGTGCCGTCGGCCAACAAGCCGCCCGCTTCAGAGTACTGCTGGTTGAATAGGACCGCGCCGGTCGTGTTATTGCGAACGAGAACTCGCTCCGTCCAACCGATGGACGGAGCGCGAGCGCCGCGATTCGCGGTCGTCCATGAAATCGTGAATTCGCCCGCGGCGTTCGGTGTTGTCGCATTCAGATTCTCGACCTTCAGGTCCGGGTTGTTGGTCCCGCCGATGTAGTTGCCGAAATCGACAGCGGTCGGATCGCCGTTGTAGACGAACACCGTGCGGTCCCCCAACGAGGCCACATAGTCCCCTTGCTGGACTTCGGCGATGCGATGGTGACCGACCGACAATCCAGAGATGAGATATTGGCCGGAGCCGTCCGTCACGTCCGACGGTTCACCGTCATCGAACGTCCCGTCTTCGTCCACATCGACAAAAATCGTCCAGCCGCTCAAGGCTTGGTCGTTCTCGTCGCGGAACCCATTGGCGTTGTGATCGTACCACTTCGTGCCGGTGACTCCGGTGTCCGGGTCAAGTTGATAATTGAAGAAGTCGATGCCGGTGTGGGCGGTTTCCGCCTGAATGAAAAGCTGCCGATCGCCGCGAGATGCGATCCAAGTCGCCTGAAGTTCCTCGCGAATCCAATAGGTATCGCCGGCCGGAACATTGCCGATGAAATACTCTCCGACTTCGCCCGCAGTGGACGACGTGATCGCGGACGGCTCGTCTCCGTCGCGGTCTCCGTCGCCGTTGAGATCGACGTAGATGGTCCAGCCGCCGAGGCCCGGTTCATCTCCTTGGTGAAAACCATCGCCATTGAGGTCATTCCACTTGGTGCCGGAGACGCTGGCGTTCGCCAACTCAAGGTTGCCAAAGTCTTCCGTGAGCGTTCCGCCAATCGGCAGGAAAACGCCTCGGTCGCCGCGTGTCACTTGCCAGCCAATTTGTGGAACTTCACGCAGTGCATACGAGCCGTTTGGGATGTTGACCAACGAGTAGGCTCCGTTGGCATCGGTCACGTCGCTCGGTTCGTCGAGATCCAGTTCGGCATTGCCGTTGAGATCCCAATAGATCGTCCAGCCAGCGAGCAGCGGCTCGCTTCCGTCGCGCACCGTGTCGCCATCGAGATCATGCCACTTGACGCCGTTGATCGTGCCAATCGACTGATAGTTGGCAAAGTCCTCGCCGACGATGGTAACACCGACTTGAGCGATGTAGTGGGAGTAGTAGCCCGGCGTGACGGAAGCGGTCCAACCCGCCTGAGCCACCTCGCGCAAGTATGAGTAGTCGATGCGACTTCCAAAACCCGTCAGTGTGTAATCGCCGTTGGCATCGGTCACAGCCTGCGGTTCGCCGACATCAGGTTGGTCGTTGAGATTGAAGTCCGCGAAGATCGTCCATCCGCTCAACCCCTCGTCGCCCGCGTCGCGCACAGCATTCGCGTTATGGTCATTCCACTTTGTGCCGGAGATGGTCGTCTCGGCAGCGGGTGTGAAATTGCCGAAGTTCTGATTCACCACCTCCTGGCCGTTGTAAACGAACACATACCGATCGCTCGTGGTTTGCGTCCAACCCACCTGATCGACTTCGCGCAGCAGCGTGTAGCCGTATTGCACTCCCTCGATCGTGTAGTTGCCGTTCGCATCGGTCTCATCGAACAACTCGCCGGCGTCTCGCTGGCTGTTGTTGTTCGCGTCGCTGTAGATGATCCAGCCGGGCAGGCCCGGCTCATTGGGGTCGCGAGTCCCGTCGGCATCAAGGTCATTCCACTTCACGCCACTGATCGAACCATCGACCGGAATGAAGTTCGCGAAGTTCAGCGTGGTTTTCTCGGTGCTGTTGTAAACGAAGGTGTTCAGCTCGCCGCCATAGCCAGGAGTGGCGACATAAGGCGCTTGCATCACTTCGCGGACGGTATAGTTGCCCGCCAAGAGGCCGCTGATGGAATAAGCGCCGGTCACGACGTCGGTGACGGCCGAAGGTTCACCCGCATCCTTGACGTTGTCGTCATCCAGATCGACGTAAATCGTCCATCCGCCGAGCGGTTCATCTCCCTCGTCCTGCTGTCCGTTCCCGTTGTGATCGTGGTACTTGATGCCTTGGAGCCCCGACGCGGCGATCGGCTGGTAGTTTCCGAAGTTGACCGACGTTTGCGCGAAGTCTTCGTGGATGAACCGCTGATGGTCGCCGCGTGATGCCACCCAGCCCGCTTGTGGCTCCTCACGAACCCACAAGGTACTTCCGGCCGGAATGTTGCCGATGAAATAGGTGCCCGTCTCGTCGATATCGGGTGTTCCTTCATCATCACTCGCCGTGGTCGCGACCGGCTCACCAGGATCACGGTCTCCATCGCCATTCAAATCCACATAGATGGTCCAGTCGGACAGCAGTGGCTCGTCGAACGCGCGGAATCCGTCCCCGTTCAGATCGTTCCATTTCACGCCCGAGATGGAACCGGGAATCAGATGACGGTTTCCAAAATTGACGGTCGCAGTCTCGTTGATGGGGATATTCACATACTGGTAGTTGCTCCCTGCCGTCGCTTGCCACCCCAACTGTGGGACTTCGTAGACATATTGTCCTCCCGCAGGAACATCGGTCAGCGTATAGGCTCCGTTTGCGTCGGTGACTGTCGAGGGTTCGCCAGCATCCAGGATTCCATCGAAATCCACATCGACGAAAATCGTCCAACCTGGGAGCAGCGGCTCTTCAGGCGGGGTCGTCAGAGCGAAGTTGTCAAATGTTTGGTTGGAGTTGCTGCAGAGAGCTACTCGACCCGACGAGAAGGCGCTTGTGGTCAACGTAGTGGCCGGAGTCGTTGCTCCGTCCACGAAGACTGTGTAAGTGTTGACGCTCACCACAATCCGCAGATGCGCGTTGCTGACCCCCGGAGTAAACAGCCCTGTCGCCTCATTGAGAATCGAGCCGACATCCCCGTTTTGGATGACGTGCCAATACAAACCGGTACCCGCTCCGCCACGGCCTCCTGTGACAAGCAATACGCCGTTATTGGCATCGGCCGACCTGAGCCAAATGGCACCATCCTGAAGGGCGTTAACATCCAGTTCGACCGTGAAATCCACGAGGTCAAACGGCAAAGAACTGTAGGTGAGCGGTGAGTTCGACGGTGCCTGGCTGAGATAAGCACCTCCGCTTGTTGTCCAGTTTCCGATCTCGTTGCCCCATTCCGCCGCCGGGCCGGAAACGGAATCAAAATTGTCGCTGAAACTTGGCCCCTGGAGGTCACGATCGCCGTCACCGTCCACATCTTCCCACTTCACACCGGTCACGTTGCCGAAGGCTCGGTAGTTGGCGAAGTCTTCGCCGGAGTGGGTCGTACCGCCTCTGGAAACAAATACGAAGTTAAAACCGATGGACGCTGTCCATCCAGCTTGCGCGACCTCATAGAGATAGACATATCCCGTGAAATTGGCTGGTAGTGACAGCGAATAGTTTCCGTCCTCGTCGGTGACATCTGAGACGTCGTCTTCGTCGAACTCGTCGTTGAAATTGAGGTCCGCGTAGATCGTCCAACCAGAAAGCCCTTCATCACCGGCTTCGCGTTCCCCATCGCCGTCGTGATCGTTCCATTTCGTTCCGGTAATCGTGGTTTGGGCATTCGGGAAGAAATTGCCAAAGTCGATGTCGTCAATGTTCTGGCCGTTGAAGAGATTCAAGTAATGCACGCCATCGTCGCCAAAGAAATCGTTCGGGGAGGTTGCTTCCCAGCCGGCTTGAGGCACTTCGCGAATCGTCTGATACCCGTATTGCACTCCAGTGATCGTGTAGGTGCCGAGTTCGTTCTCTGGAGTCTCTAGATCATCTTCCGCAGTGATGGCAAACGGCTCTCCGGGAGTGAACTCGCCGTCGTAGTTCTCATCGACGTAGATTTTCCAACCATCGAGCAATGCTTCACCGGGATCGCGAAAACCATTCGCATTGATGTCGTTCCACTTCACACCGCTGACCGAGCCATCGACAGGAATGAAATTCCCGAAGTCCACGCTCTCTAGCGGATCCTCGCCAAGATTCTGGCCGTTTAAGAGGAACACCGAGTGATCGCCGAGCGACGGAACATAGCCAGACCCCGGTTGTGAGACTTCGCGCACGAAGTGAGAGCCGTAGGGGACATTCGCGATCGTGTAACTTCCATCGACACCCGTGGTCGCATTCAACTCGCCGGGGTCCAGCACGCCGTCCTCATCGGCATCAAGGTAGATGGTCCATCCCGCCAACACCGGTTCGCCCTCTTCACGGGAGAAGTCACCGTCCAAGTCGTGCCACTTCACGCCACTGATCGAGCCTGGAACCGGCTCCAAGTTCGCGAAGTCCACGAACTCCGATTCGCCGTTGTAAAGAAAGACGGTTTGGTGGTCGCCGTAGTACAAAGATGGAATCCAGTGTTCCTGGCCCGACTGGGCGACTTCACGAATCGTGGTCAACCCCGCGAGCAATCCCGTGATGGAATACTCGCCGTTGGCATCAGTGATGTCGGACGGTTCTCCCGCATCAAGGTCACCATCGTTATTCAAATCCACAAAGATGGTCCAACCGGGGAGGAGCTCGTCCCCTTCATCCTGAAATCCATCGCCGTTGTGGTCATGCCACTTCGTTCCAGAGACTCCAGTCGCGGGATCCGGTTGGTAGTTGCCGAAGTCACGATTGTTATGTGCCAGACCTTCGTTGACGAAGACTTCGTTCGTACCGCGTGAAGCCACCCAGCCTGCTTGTGGTTCCTCGCGAACGATGAGCAACGAACCGGCCGGCACGCCGGTGATTGTGTAGCGTCCGGCTTCATTGACGTTGGACGTCCCCAGATCGTCGGCCACCGTCACCGCGAATGGCTCACCCACTTCACGCGTGCCGTTGTTATTGAGGTCAACGTAGATCGTCCAGTCGTCCAAGCCCACGTCCGTGAAGACCTGAGTAAATACTCCACCTGACAAGACGAATGTTGACGCTCGAAATCCGTCGCCATTCAGATCGTTCCATTTCGACCCGGAGATCGTGCCAGGAGTCAGTTGACGATTTCCAAAATTGACCGTCACGGTGCCATTGGCTGGGACGAACAAGAACTCATCGCCAATGGTCTGTCCCCAGCCCAGTTGCTGAACCTCGGTCACAAAGTGCCGCCCACTGGGAACATTCGTGATCGAATAAGAGCCATCCGCAGCAGTGACTGCCGAGGGTTCGCTGCCATCGAGTTCTCCGTCGTCATCCAGATCGACGAAGATTGTCCAACCCGACAGACCTGGTTCGAGGGATGGTGTGGTATCTCGGAGTCCGTCGTTGTCGAGGTCGTTCCACTTCACGCCAGTGATTGTGCCGAATCCGTCCTCGAAGTTTCCAAAGCTGACAAACGATGTTTGGCCCGCCGTCAGGAGCACTTCATAGCTGTCATACGAAGCTTTCCATCCCGGTTTCGCGACTTCGCGGACAATCCGGCTCCCGGTCGCCAAGTTGCTGATCGTGTAATGTCCACTCGCATCGGTCACGCCAGACGGTTCGCCAGCATCGAGATCGCCGTCGCTATTCAGGTCCACATAGATCGTCCAGCCTGGAAGACCAACCTCGCTGCCGGATGTCAAATTGTCGATTTCACCTTCCGACAGGAAGATGGACCCATCGTCGAGAGTCTCCGCTTCTCCCTCAAAATCGAAGGTCGAAAGATCCACAAACAGTGTTCCGCTTCCACCGGTCGCGGTGAGCAGTTCATTGTAAATTGTCGGATCAGCGCCGCCCGGCACTCCCGTCAGTTGAATGACTGCGGTGGCGACCGAATCCAGCCCACCGCCCGTTGGGAACGTGAAGACATCGACGGAGTTCAACGTCCCTGTCACCACCGCGACACCGGCATTGAAGATCGTGAACGTGTTGTTGGTGACTCCAGAATCCGGACGAAATCGCTGAATCGCAAACCCCGTCGTGGCTCCGTTATCGAAAGTCTCTAAGGTCAGCGCGGGAGTTCCGGTGTAGGGCGCGACCGATTGACCAAAGGCAAAGGTCACATCGCCATCGTTAGCAACCACCCCATCCGAAGCCGGCAGTCCGTCAAAGTAAGTGACGACGCCACTTCCACCATTCACGACGGTGTACGGGAACGACAGCCCACCATTGATGTTCGGAAACAGTGGACGCGACAAATCCAGGACACTCGCCACCGTGATCCAGTCCAGTTCGACCGTCGCTTCGTCTCGGAAACCGTTTCCGTTCGCATCATTGAACTTCATGCCAACGAGTGTGGCGGGGAGTGCTGTGCCAGACTCGAAAGCGCCGATATCGACTTGTCCGCCATTAACCCGGGCGAAGCCGATGCCGCGTTGATCGAAGGGGATGGTTTCTGTCGTGTTGCCGTCGTTGTCCAAATCCAGCGTGTCGATCGGGATAAAGTCATGGCTTCCTGCGTCGATCGCCGGGCTATTTGCCACAAGCGCATGCGTCCGTGTTGGGCCGCCGTTATTCGAGAGTATTGTGTTGAGAACCGTGGCAACGGCGAAGCCGACTTTGTTGCCATTGCTGCCATCGGTAATCCCGCCGCTCGAACCAGTATCACCGATGAGGTTGTTGCTGGCAGTGTCGATTGTGCCAGAGGCAATATCATTGGCCGTGGCCGACCCGTTGACAAAGTTTCCGGCGACGATCGTGTTTTTCAGCGTTTCGGCCCCAACCGCCAAAATACCGCCGCCAGAGTTTCCCGTGATTGTGCTGTTGGTGACCGTCAGTCCGATGTTGTTGGTTTCCGTTGTTCCGCCAGCGTTGAAAATTCCGCCGCCGTTGCCGTTGGTCGCTGTGTTTCCCGAGATCGTGCTGTTGGTGACCGTCAGCGTCTTGTAATTGTAAATGCCGCCACCGCCGTTGGTCGCTGTGTTTCCCGAGATCGTGCTGTTCGTCACCACGAGCGTTCCGTCATTACTGGAAATCCCGCCGCCGCGGATCGCGCTGCTGTGAGTGACTGAGGAGCGACTCAGCGTTAGGTTCTCTCGGTTGAGTATCGCGCCGCCGTAACCCTCCGGCCCTGAAACACCGCGCGTGAGCGACAACTCCGAAATGTAAACCGACAACGTGGTCTCGATGCTGTGATCGTTGACGTGAAAGATGCGCGAATCGCCTTGGCCATCGCTGTTGCTATCGGCGTTGATTGTCAGCAGGCTTGTCCCCGGACCTACGATCGTCAAATCGGAGAGGATTTCTAGCTCGGAACCATTCAAACGAAGGACTTGTGATCCACCGCTGAAGAGGCTTGCGGCAAACGTGATTGTGTCGGCTCCACTCCCGGCCTCAGAACCATCCACCGAGCTGTCGGTATGCGCGGCCTGGATGGCTTCGCGAAGAGTGACCAAGCCATCGACGTCCAGATTATCTTCCAGGCTGGTCACGGTGATCGCGGACAGCAGCGACCGCGCCTCCAGAGATTCGACGCTCCGAGCCAGCAGCCGCGACACGCTGCGGTCTTCGTAAACATTCATGCGGCGTGAGCCGTTCCCGACGCGATGACGGCAAGCGGAAGCAATTTGACGCAACCAATTTTTGAGCAACATGACAAGGGCTCCGAAAGCGGACAGAGAAAATCGCTCTACCAAAGTCGGGGGGCGAGATCACGCGTGAAAGCAACGCACATCAATGATCAAATCACAAAACACTTTCAGTCCTAGGCCGTCTGCGTTCCGAATTGCGATTCCAGCCCAACCAATTGGACAGCAACATGGAGTCACTCCTTGTGCTAATGGTGTAAGGATTGAAATTCTAAGAGGGTTGTCCAAGCCAGAAAGGCTTGTCAGGACTTGTCGCAGTATCCTTTAGAACAATAGGGTTTTCCACTCTTGCCTGGCAGACTTCGGGAAGATGCTGCCCCCAGAGATATTGGTTCACATTGAGAGCGTCTGCGGAGTAGCGATCGTGGTCAGATTCCCGACGAAGAGGCTAAGCACACGCCGCAACACGCAAAGAGACGAGCCGCAGCACCGACGAGATTGGTCACGGCTTCTTCACGGCGTCGCAGACCAACTGATAGTACTCGGCAATTTTGTGGTCTTTGCCAGGGGCGAGGTCGGACTGGCGGATGACGATCAAGTCGAGGCTGGGTGCCACGAAGATGTTGTTGTCCCACTTGCCGAGCGCGGCGTAGGCGTCCTTCGGCACGTTGGGCCACTTGTTCGTCGTGTTGTTCCACCACAGGTAGCCGTAGGACTTGTTGAGCTCCTGTGACGGCGCGATGGATTCGCTCAGCCATGCGGCCGGGACGATTTGCTTGTCGTTCCATTTGCCGTGATGCAGCACCAGCAATCCAATCCGGCCGAGCGAACGGGCCGTGGTGTGACAGCCGGAGTACGGGATCGCGAGTCCCTCGCGGCGTTCCCAGGTCAGGTCTTCGGCGGCGATCCCGATGGGTCGGAAGACGCGATCGTTGAGGAACTCGTCGATCTGTTTGCCGGTCGCCTTGTGAAACACCGGGCTGAGGAGCGCGAGGCCGGTGTTGTTGTAGTCCCACTTCGCTCCCGGCTCGTGATCCATTGCGACGGTCTTGGTCGCGTAACTGAAGAGGTCTTCGCGTTGTCCGACCATCGGATCGTTGTGGACTCCCGACGACATGCTCAGCAAATGCTTCACTGTCACGGCTCGTTTGCCTTCGGGACTCGCGTCGGGGATGTACTTGCCGACGGTGTGATCGAGCGCCAGTTTACCGTCGGCAATCGCCAGGCCGGTCGCCATGCTGGAGAGCGACTTGCTCGTCGAATATGCGGCGAACTTCGACTGCCGAGTCGCATCGCCGAAATACCATTCGGCGACAATGCGTCCGTGGCGAATCACGATGCCGGATTTGCTGTTGTGCGACTCCAGCCAAGCCTTGGCTTTCTCAAGACCGGTGGCATCCATTCCCTGGCTGGCCGGAGTGGCGGTTTCCCAATCGTCGCCGGGAAACACGGATTGAGCGGCAGCTCCGCGAACGGACAGCACGACAACCAACAACGACCAGATGAATTGACGAAGCATTTTGAATTCTCCGAGCGAGGTGGTTCTGTGGATTCGGCGGCAAGAATGTAGCCCTCTCGTTCCGCGAGAGGACAGCCGGACGAGCAGAGACGGTGATTTTCCATTGTGTGCTGATCGCTCGGACGACGTCGGTCGAGCGTTCGGCTTTCCTCTCGTGGAACGAGAGGGCTACTTTGTTTCCCACAAATTTTTCAGCGGCACGACGGCACCGCTCTTGGCTTTGCTTTCCTCGGCGGCTTGCATCAGCGAGAAGATTTCGAGCGTTTCGGCAGGTTGGACCGGGACTTGGCCGGTTTTGAAGAACTTGGCGATTTCCGTGGCGAGCGGTTTGTAGCCGACGTATTCGTCGTTCGTGGGGACAACTCCTTTGACCGGGACGCCGTGGCCGTAGATGCCGGAAACAGAAACTCCTTTGTCGCCGAAGACAGTCGCGCTGTACTTGACCGCTCCTTCTTTGATGCCGCGATACGTTCCGACTCGACCATCTTTCCAGGTGGCGGTGATCAACTCGGTCGTCGGCGTTGAAGCACATGTGACCGAAACAACGCCGGGACCACCCATGATCGTGTAGAGCGTTTCAATGCGGTGCAGCGGACGCCAGCCCTGGTCGGCCGGAGGAGCTTTCGGATCCCAGCCGCCGTAGACGTCGCAGCCGATGACCTTGCCGACTTCGGGATGATTGACCATTCCCGCGAAACCCGTGCTGAAGCGATGCTGTGAACTGCTCCAGCATGGCGTCTTCGTTTCTGCCGCGAGCTTCATGATCGCGACGGCATCTTCCGGCGACGACGCCAGCGGGCGGCCGATGAAGAGTTTCTTGCCGGCTCGCAGCACCGGCTCCGCCTGCTTGCGATGCAGCCGAGCGTCCAGACTGAAGATCATCACGCAATCGACCTTCGACAACAGCGCGTCGAGCGAATCGACCCACTCAATCGGCGG
>CAZILR010000042.1:0-16044 GCA_964539995.1 uncultured Planctomyces sp. | reverse complement strand
TCAGCGACGGCAACGGCGGAACCGACACGGCGACCGTCAGCGGGACGGTCACGGCGGTCAATGACGCGCCGGATGCCGTCAACGATTCGTTCACGACGGCCGAGGACACGCCCGTCGCGATCAGCGTCTTGACCAACGACACCGATCCCGAAGGGAACACGCTGACAATCACGCACGTCAATGGAACAGCGATTACCGCCGGCGGAGCGGCCGTCGCGGTGACCAACGGTAGCGTCACTCTCAATGGAGCGGGAACGCAGCTCACCTTCACACCGAGCCTGAACTACAACGGGCCGGCGTCGTTCACCTACCGCATCAGCGATGGCAACGGCGGAACCGACACGGCGACCGTCAGCGGGACCGTGACGGCGGTCAACGATGCACCGGATGCGGTCAACGACAGTTTCACAACCGCCGAAGACACACCGGTCGCGATCAGCGTCCTCACCAACGACACCGATCCCGAAGGGAACTCGCTGACGATTACGCACGTCAACGGAACAGCCATCACGGCTGGCGGTGCGGCCGTCGCCGTGACGAACGGCAGCGTGACGCTCAACGGCGCGGGGACTCAACTCACGTTCTCGCCGACCTCGAACTACAACGGGCCGGCGTCGTTCACCTACTCGATCAGTGACGGCAACGGCGGAGCGGACACGGCGACCGTCAGCGGGACGGTCACGGCGGTCAACGATCTGCCGACAGCGACGAACAACACGGCGTCCGTCACCGAGGACAGTTCGATCAGCGACAGCGGCAACGTGCGCACGGACAACGACGGGTTCGGGACCGACAGCGATCCCGACGGCGACTCGCTGACCGTCAGCGCGGTCAACGGCAGCTTCTTGAATGTCGGGTTGCCGGTGCTGGGGACTTACGGAACGCTGACGGTCGCGGCGAATGGAGCGTACTCGTATCTGCTCAACAATTTGTTGCCGGCGGTGCAGGCGCTCGACGGCGGCGACACGTTGACGGACTCGTTCACCTACACGATCAGCGACGGCAACGGCGGAACCAGCACGGCGAACTTGACGGTCACGATCAACGGAACCGACGAAGCCGCCGTGCCGGGGCCGTCGCTGGTGATCGCCAAAGGTGTGGTCACGAGCGACAACGGCGGAGCGACATTCAGCGGCCCGGTCGGGCCGGCATCGGCCACGTTTCAGGCTCCGGGTTCGGCGATCAGTTTCAGCGGGTCGCTCACAACGGGCGATCTGTTGCTCGCGCCGGTTGATGCGAATGTTTCGACCGTCGATGCGGCGGACCTCGTGCGGTTCACGATCACGTTGCAGAACCTGGGTGGCTCGGATGCGTTTGACATCCGGCTGCAAGACCTGTTGCCGAGCGGCTATCAGATTCCGACCGGGGGCCTCGGCCTGAACTTGATCGTGACCGATGGAGACGGGAACGCGATCGCGTGGCGTGGACTCGGCGGCGGCGTGGCGAGCGATCTGTTTGGCAGCGGCATCGAACTGCTCGATTCGACCGCCGTGTTTCTGATGGCAGACAGCGGCAACGTCACGACGCGGATGGATGACCGCGACGACTTCAACTCCGCGACGAACGAGACCACCGTCGGCCCGTGGCTCAACGCGAGCGACGTGGAAGCGCTCGCGATGCACCCAACGACCGGCGTGCTGTACGGCTCGGACAACAGCAACCTCGGCACGATCAATCGCACGACCGGAGCGTACAACGACATCGGCACCGGCTTCGGCACGGCGAATGGTTCGCTCGGCAGTTTCGGCCTCACCGAAGTCAACGGCTTGTCGTTCCATCCGACCTCGCACGAACTGTACGCCGTGCATCGTCGAAGCGGCGGGCCGGATTTGCTGTTCAAGGTCAACACGACCACAGGAGCATTCATCGCCGATGCCTTCGGAACCGGTCGCGATTACATCCCCATCGACACCGACGCAGCGGGAGTCGGCAGCGAGATCGACGACATCGCGTTTGATCCGACGACCGGCAACCTGTTCGCGACGATGGCCGACCGGCTCATTCGCATCACCCTCGACGAAGCGGCCGGTACGAGCACGATCACCGATGTCGGCACGTTCGGCTCCGGCGTCAACGACATGGAAGGCTTGTCGTTCGACCGCGACGGTAATCTGTGGGGCACGACCGGCAACAACGATGGCACCGAAAACAATCGCCTGTGGGAGATCGACAAGACCACCGGTGCCGCCAGCAATTTCCGGCAACTCGACAACGCGGGGGACTACGAGGGACTCGTGATCGACGGGCCAGGAACGATCGGCGCGCTCCGTTCGCTGACCCACGCGACGTTGAACGGTGACGGCTCGAATGTGCTCGTGCTGACCTACGACTTGCAACTGACGAGTGCGGTCTCGCCGCTGCAATCCATCACGAACACGGCGACGCTGACGAACTACGCCGCGAACGATTACGGCACAGACCTGACGCTCGTCAATCTGACCGACACGGCCAGCACCACGATCACCGCCGCCGCGACCACAAAGTCGCTGCTCGGCACCAGTATCACGTCGGCGTCGAATTCTTCGTCGCAAGCGGCGATCGGCGAGACCGTGCAATACTCGGTGACGGTCACGTTGCCGGAAGGGACGTTGCCTGGTTCGTTCGTGCTCGACAATCTCGACGAAGGCTTGCAGTTCGTGAGCCTCGATTCCATCGCGGCGTTCTCTGGTGGCGCGGCGAGCGGCTCGGTCACGTCCAGCGTCGGAGCGTTCAGCAACACGGCGTTGTTCAATCCGGGCGTCAGCGGAACCGGAGCCGCCGGTTCGCCGCAGACCCTGACGTTCGATCTCGGCACGCTGACGAATGCGAACACGAGCAACGCCGCAGCCGAAACGGTCGTGCTGACGTACACGGTGCGCGTCGCCAACATCGCACAGAACGACGGCAACGGCGCGGCGGCCGGAACGCTCCGCAACAACGCGGCCCACTTCGAGTGGACCGCCAACAGCGCGACGCAAGCGACGGCGAACGCCAACGCCGCGAACGTCGAAGTGATTGAACCGCAACTCAACATCGCCAAGTCGATCAGCGACGCGACGCCGAATCTCGGCGATGTCGTGACCTACACGCTGACGCTGACGCACACCTCCGCTAGCGACACCGATGCGTTCGACATCCGGCTGCTCGACACGTTGCCGGCCGGCACGACGCTGAACCTCGGTTCGATCTCCGCTGCCGGTGCGACCATCACCACGAACAACTCGGCGGGGAATACGCTCGACCTGACGCTGGACGACCTGCCGTTCGGAGCCACCGCGACGGTCACGTTCACCACGACCGTGACCAGCAACGTCGGCGACATCGGCCTCGCGGTGAACAACACGGTCAATGCGACGTGGACCTCGCTGGCCGGCGCGTTCGCGTTCGAGCGAGACGGCGACAACCCGTCCGGAGTCGATGACTACACCGACAGCGCGACGAACAACGCGACAGTCGTGAACCCCGCGCTGTCGGTCACGATCGACAACGGAGCCGCCAGTGTCTCGGCCGGGCAGACGTTTTCGTACTCGGTGGTCGTGACGAACAACGGTAACAGCCCGGCGACGGGAGTTGTCGTCACCGGTTCGATCCCGGCCGACCGGCTGAATTTTGTTTCGACCGACGATGCCGCCAACTTCTCGATCGACGGCAGCGGCAATTTTGTGTGGACGCCTGCGATCGCGAGTCTCGCCGCCGGAGCAACCCGTACGCTGACGCTCACGGTGCAAGTCCCCGCGACGCTCGCGGCGGGCATCGACGACATCTCGGTCTCGGCAAACGTCGCGCACGACAACATCGAACCGACTCCCGCCAACAACACCGACGACGACAACGACGCGCTGAACGCGGCCCCCGATCTCGCGCTCACGAAGTCCGACGGCGGCGTGACGGTCAATCCTGGCGACGTCGTTGTGTACACGCTGAGCTACTCGAACGGCGGCACACAAGGGGCGACTGGAGTTGTCATCAGCGAGACGGTCCCCGCGAACGCGACGTTCAACGCGGCGGCCAGCACGCTCGGCTGGACCGATCTCGGCGGGGGCAATTACTCGTTCAACGTCGGCTCGGTCGCGGCCGGCGCGAGCGGCAATGTCCTGTTCGCCGTGACGGTCAACAGCACGCTCCCCGCTGGTGTCACGCAACTGAGCAACTCGGCCAGCATCGTCGATGACACGACGAACGGACCCGATCCCGGCGGCGACAATACCGGCAGCGACACGACGCCGCTCGACGCGGCCCCCGATTACAGCGTCAGCCTCGACGACGGCTTCGCGTCCGTCTCCGAGGGACAATCGCTGACCTACACGCTGAACTTCGCGAACGGCGGCGATCAGAACGGAACCGGAGTCGTCATCACCGCGATGTTTCCGACCACGGTGCTTGAAAACGTCACCGCGTCCAACGGCGGAGTCGTGGATTCCGTCGCAGGGACGATCACCTGGAACGTCGGCAGTCTCGCGGCCGGAGCGAACGGCTCGTTCACGATCACCGCCGACGTGCGCGATCCGGTTCCTGTCGGGACGATGATGTTCACGCTCGGCACGTCGATCACCGACGACGCGGCCAATGGAGCCGATCCGACTCCCGCGAACAATTCCGCGGACGACACCGACAACGTGATCGTCAATCAGGCTCCGACCGGAGCCGACAATGCGGTGACGACTCCCGAAGACACCGACTTCGTCTTCGACGTGACCGACTTCCCGTTCAGCGATCCCGACAGCGACCCGCTGGCCGAAGTCCGCATCGACTCGCTGCCGATGGAGGGGCTACTGCTGCTCGACGGCGTGCCGGTCGGAACCGGCGACGTCATCGACGCTACTGACATTGCTGCCGGCCGACTCGTCTTCGCTCCAGATGCCAACGAAAACGGGTCGCCGTACACGGCCTTCGAGTTCACCGTCAGCGACGGCATGACCTTCGCCGCCGCGTCGAACACGATGACCGTGCATGTCACGCCGGTCGATGACGCACCGACGGGCGGCGACAACTCAGTGACGACGCCAGAAGACACCGACTTCGTGTTCGCGCCCGGCGACTTCCCGTACTCAGACCTCGAAGGGGAACCGCTGACGCAAGTCCGCATCGACTCACTGCCGGTTGACGGAACGCTGCTGTTGTTCGGCAATCCGGTCGCGGCGAACGACGTGATCGCACTCGCGGACATCGCGACCGGCGGCCTCGTGTTCCGGCCGGACGCGGACGAAAACGGCTCGCCGTACACGGCGTTCGAGTTCTCGGTCGGCAACGCTTCCGCGTTTGTCGCGTCCTCCAGCACGATGACCGTAAACGTCACGCCGACGACCGTGAGCGTCGTGAAATCGCTGTTCGATTCGTCCGATCCGAATACCGTCGGCAGCAACGTGACGATCGGCGAGCAACTCACCTTCGCGTTGCTGGTCACATTGTCCGAGGGGAACTCGACCGATCTGATCCTGACCGACTTGTTACCAGACGGTTTGGCCTACGACTCATTCACGCTCATCACCGACGCGGCCTCGTCGAGCGGCTTGCTCACCGCCAACTTCAACGGCTCGGTCCCCGCGCCGAGCGTTTCCGGCGGCGCGTTCGACGGCGATGACGTGAGCTTCACGTTTGGAGCGATCACGGTCGCGGCCGATGCCGTCGCAACGAACAACTCGTTCGTGCTGCTCGTTCATGCGTTCGTGTCGGACATTCCGGGCAATCACGATCCGCTCGCCGGGACGCCGGTCCTCACGAACACGGCGACGGCTGACGTCTCGAACCCGCAGCCGCCGACGCCGTCGAACCCGCTCGACGTGACGGTCGTCGAACCGGACCTCTCCGTGGCGATCGACAACGGCGTCGCCACGCTGACTGCCGGGCAGACGACGACCTATTCGATCACGATCACCAACGATGGTGACTTGCTGGCGACCGGCGTGTCGCTGAGCGGTTCGTTGCCGATTGACCGAATGTCGTTCGTTTCAACGGACGACGCCGCCAACTTCAGCATCGACGGCAGCGGCAATTTTGTCTGGACGCCGGCGATCGCCAGTCTCGCGCCCGGAGCGTCGATCACGTTGCAGCTCACCGCGCAGGTCAGCAGCTCGCTGGCCAGCGGCATCAGCGACGTGACGATCCCGGTCAGCGTGACACACGACAACGTCGAGCCAACTCCCGCGAACAATAGCGCGAACGACACCGATTCGCTCGACGCCGCTCCTGATCTGCAAGTCACCAAGACCGACTTCACCGGCTCGATCACTCCGGGTGGCGGTTCGGTGTACACGATCGGCGTCTCGAACATCGGCACGCAAGCCGCGACCAACGTGCTGGTCACCGAGACCGTTCCCGTCGGCACGATGTTCAACGCGGCTCTCAGCGATCCGCTCTGGACGCTGATCGCGCCGGACACTTACCAAATTTCGCTGCCGACGCTCGCGGCCGGAGCCGGCTTCAACGTGAACTTCGCGGTCACGGTCGATTCCCCTGCGATCCCCGGCCAGACGGACATCGTCAACACGGTGACGATCACCGACGACGGCACGAACGGCCCGGACCTCGACCCGACCAACGATTCCGCGACCGACACCAACACGCTCGTCGCCGCCCCCGATTACCAGATCACGATCGACGACGGCGAAACGGTGGTCGCTCCCGGCCAATCGCTGAGCTACACGATCAGTTTCACGAACGTCGGTTCGCAGAACGGAACCGGCCTCGTCGTCACCGACACATTCCCGGTCACGGTTCTCGAAAACGTGGTCGCATCCGACGGCGGCATCGTCGATGCGGTCGCCGGGACCATCACCTGGAACGTCGGTAACCTCGCGGTTGGCGATTCGCAGACCTTCACCGTCACAGCGAACGTCCGCACGACGGTGCCGGCCGGAGTCGATGACTTCACGCACGACACGACGATCACCGACGACCTTGCCAACGGAGCCGACCCGACGCCCGGCAACAATTCGGGCAGCGACACCGACACGCTCGAGGCGACGCCCGATTACCACATCGCGATCAACGACGGCGAAACCGCCGTCGCGCCGGGACAAGCGCTGAGCTACACGATCAACTTCCTCAACGCCGGTAATCAGGACGGCACGGGAGTCGTCGTCAGCGACACGTTCCCACCGGAGATTCTCGAAAACGTCGTCGCGTCCGACGGTGGCATCGTCGATGCGGTCGCGGGGACGATCACCTGGAACGTCGGCACGCTCGCGGCCGGAGAATCGCGCAGCTTCACGGTGACGGCGAATGTCCGCGCGACGATCCCCGCTGGCTTCGACGACTTCACGCACGCGACGACGATCAGCGATGACTCGGCCAACGGAGCCGATCCAACTCCCGCCGACAATTCTTCGTCCGACACCGACACGCTCGACGCGCAGCCCGATTACCAAATCAGCATCGACGACGGCGTCGCCATTGCGACGACCGAGCAATCGTTGACCTACTCGGTCCTGTTCACGAACGCCGGTTTGCAAGACGGCACCGGCGTGATCGTCGGCACGAGCTTCCCGCTGTCGGTCCTCACAAACGTCGTCGCGTCGAACGGCGGGGTCGTGGACATGACCACCGGCACGATCACCTGGAACGTCAGCAGCCTCGCGGCCGGAGCCTCGCTGACCTACACGGTCACGGCCGACGTGCTCAGCTCCGTCGCGGCTGGCATCGACGACTTCACGCACTCGGCCACGATCACCGACGACGGCGCGAACGGAGCCGATCCGACTCCGGCGAACAATTCCACCAGCGACACCGACACGCTCGACGCCGCTCCCGATCTGCAAGTCACCAAGACCGACTTCGCCAATTCGATCAGCCCCGGCCTGTGTGCGAGCTACACGATCAACGTCAGCAACATCGGGACGCAGGCAGCGACCAACGTGATCGTCACCGAAACCGTTCCTGTCGGCGGGACATTCAATGCCGCGCTCAGCGATCCCGCGTGGACCGATCTTGGTGGCGGCGTTTACCAGTACGCGATCGCCAGCCTCACGGCCGGAGCAGGCTTCAACATCAACTTCTCGGTGCTCATCGACAACCCGGCCGTCGCCGGTCAAAGCGACATCGTCAACACCGTGACGATCACCGACGACGGCTCGAACGGCCCCGATCCCGACCCGACGAACAACTCGGCGACCGACACGAACACGCTCGACGCCGTGCCGAACTACGACATCGGCATCGACGACTTGCAGGGAACCGCGACGCCCGGCGAGACGCTGACTTACTACGTCAACTTCAACAACTACGGCCTGCAGAACGGCACGGGAGTCATCGTCTCCACGACGTTCCCGCCCGCGCTGCTGACCAACGTCATCGCCTCGAACGGTGGAATCGTCGATGCCCTCGCTGGCACGATCACCTGGAACGTCGGCGCGTTGACCGCCAACGATCCGCAGACGTTCGAGATCACCGCGACTGTCGTCGCGACCATCCCGGCCGGCGTCCACGACTTCACACTCACCGCGTCGATCACCGACGACGGCGCAAACGGTACCGACCCCGATCTCAGTGACAACTCGTCGTACGACACCGACACGCTCAACGCGCAGCCCGACTACACCATCACCATCGACGACGGCGAAACGCAAGTCCGCCCCGGCGATCCGCTGACCTACACGATCAACGTCGCCAACAACGGCAACCAGGACGGCACCGGAGTCGTCATCACCGTCAGCTTCCCAACGGCGCTGCTGGAAAACGTCGTCGCGTCCGCAGGCGGAGTCGTGGACTCCGTCGGCGGCACGATCACCTGGAACCTCGGTGATCTCGACGCCGGGCAGTCCACGACGCTGACCGTGAGTACGCAGGTCCGAAACACCATCAACTCGTCAACGCCGACACTCACGCTGACCGCCACAGTGACCGACGACGGTGCGAACGGAGCCGATCCAACGCCGCTCAACAACGCCGACGATGACGCCGATCGCTTGCTCGTCTATTCCTACGACAGCTTCCACGATTGGAAAGAGATGCGATTCGGCTTCGTCGCTCCGCAACAATTCGACGTTGGCCGCCCGCTCGCGCCGCTCCCCGTCGATCCGATCTTCAGCGGCCTGACCGAACCGGGCAGCACGCTGGTCGCTCGCATTTACTCGGCGGACGGCCGACTGCTCGGCGATCGCCAGGTCGTTGCCGATTCGGGAGGCAACTGGCTGGTCACGTTCCCGAACCTGATCATCTACGAGTACCCGCACCGCATGGAGATCATCGTCACACCCGCGATCAACAATCTCGCGCACGAGAACGGCTTCAACCTCCGCCGCTACTTCCACCCGGCGATCCACGCTGGTCTCGTGATGACCGAAGCTCCCAGCATCGCCGGCGTCTTCCGCAACCGAGCCTACAATATCGTTGAGGCTCAGCACTCGGCGAACATTCACCCGCTCGGCTTCCAGTGGTACTCGCACGCCTACGAACTGAACGCGGCGTCGTCGAACGTCTCGCAGATGTGATTCTCCGAAGTTGAGTCACGGACGACTCCGGTGCTTCGTGAGACTCGCCAGAAGACCGTTGATTGGGTCAGAATGTCGGCAAATCATCCCGCCTCATTCTCACCAGGAAGCCCACCGTGCGTTGCACCGTTCGACGAGTCTGTCGTCTCTGCCTGTTGATCGTCTCGTTTGCTCCGTCGCTGGCAGCCGCGGCCGAGCCTGTCGCGTTTGAAGTTCTCGGCACCGAGTACGCTCGTGACATCAAGCCGATCCTGAAATCGTTCTGCCTGGATTGTCACTCGACCGCCAAGCAAGACGGAGAACTCGATCTCGAACGCTTCGCAGCGCTGTCCGACGTGCGCAACGGAACGCGCGTTTGGCTCAAGGTGGCCGAGATGCTCGACACCAATGAGATGCCGCCAAAGGACGCGAAGCCGCAGCCGACCGCCGCACAAAAAAAGCAATTGCGAGGCTGGATCGAGCGATACCTCAACTCCGAAGCATTCGCCAGCGCGGGCGATCCGGGACCGGTCGTGCTGCGGCGGCTCAGCAATGCCGAGTACACCTACACGATCCGTGATCTGACCGGAGTCGAAACGCTCAGCCCCGCGAAGGAGTTTCCAGCCGATAACGCCGCAGGCGAAGGGTTCACGAACGCGGGCAACGCGATGGTCATGTCCCCTGCCCTGCTCACCAAGTATTTCGACGCTGGCAAAGAGATTGCTCAAAACGCCGTGCTGCTGCCGGACGGCTTCCGGTTCTCGCCGTCGCAGAATCGCAGCGACTGGACGAACGACACACTCGATCGAATCCGGAGTTTGTACCACGAGTTCTCCGCCGAGACCGGCGGCACGAAGGTCAACCTGCAAGGGATCGTCTTCGACACGAACAGCGGCGGCCGATTGGCCGTCGAAAAATATCTGGCCGCAACGCTCCTCGAACGCGAGTCGCTGCAATCCGGCAAGAAGTCGATCGCGGAAGCGGCGAAGACGCACGGCCTGAACGCGAAGTATCTCGGCCTGTTGTGGCGGATGCTCAACGACACGAACGACAAGTCGCTGCTGCTCGAATCGATCCGCAGCCAGTGGCGAGTTGCCAAACCCGACAGCGCCGCGGCGCTCGCGGCCGAGATCGGTCGCTGGCAGCAAGCCCTGTGGCGATTCACGAGCGTTGGACACATCGGCAAAGTCGGCGGCCCGAAAGGCTGGCAAGAGCCGGTCCTGCCGCTGGTCACTCGGCACGAGCTGAAGGTCAAGCCGGCCGCCGCCGCCGATCAAAAGGAACTCACGCTGTTCCTCGTCACGAGCGACGCGGGCGACGGGAGCGAGAACGACTTCGTGGTTTGGGAGCGACCGCGATTCGTCGCGCCGGGGCGGCCAGAGTTGTTGCTGCGTGACGTGCGTGCCTTGAGCCGCGAGCTGACGTCGCGTCGAGAAAAATTGTTCGCGAGCGCGGTGAAGGCACTCGGCGCGGCGGCCGAAGCGGCCTCATCGGTGGAGAAGCTGGAACTCAAGTCGCTCGCCGAGAAGCACGGTGTCGAACCGGACGTGCTCGCGGCGTGGCTCGATTACCTCGGTATCGGGACCGGTGGTGAAGCGAAGATCGACTCGCTCATCAAACAGAAGATCGAAAGCTCGGCCGGCTACGACTTCGTGAAAGGCTGGGTCGGCGAGAACGCTCTGAGCGTCGTCGCGAACTCGTCGGACAATCATGTCCGCATCCCCGGCAACGCGAAGCCGCACGGAGTCGTCGTGCATCCGACGCCGACTCTGCAAGTGGTCGTCGGTTGGCGCAGCCCGGTCGCAGCGGCGATGAAGGTCGCGGCCAAGGTGCAGCACGCTCATCCCGAATGCGGCAACGGCGTGGCCTGGTCGCTCGAAGTCCGACGCGGCAACACTCGGCAGCGACTCGCGACCGGCAATTCGCAAGGAGCGAAGGTGATCGACGTCGGCCCGGTCGAGAATGTCGCGGTCAAGCCGGGTGATTTGGTCTCGCTGGTCATCGCTCCCCGTGACGGCAATCACTCGTGTGACCTCACGGCGATTGATCTGACGCTCTCGGCGAACGACCGCCAGTGGGATCTCGCTCGCGACGTCTCGCCAAACATCCTCGCGGGCAACCCGCACGCCGACACGTTCGGCAATGCCAACGTCTGGCATTTCTACAGCGAACCAACGACCGGTCAGTCGGAAGTGATCATTCCGCCCGGCTCGTTGCTCGCGAAGTGGCAAGCGGCATCGGCGGCCGAGAAGTCGCCACTCGCGAACGACGTGCAAAAGCTGTTGCTGGCGGGACCGCCGGAATCGAAGGACAGCCCGGATGCAGTTCTGTACCGGCAACTGTCATCGCTCGGCGGGCCGCTCATCCGTAGCCCTGTCGTTCAAAGTAGCCCTGTCGCTCCGCGACAGGACAGCCGAACGTCGCCCGACTCTGCCCTCAAAAAGGACACTCAGCCGAACAAAACAGTCAACTCCGCGCCCGGCGATCCTGTCGCGGAGCGACAGGGCTACGTCGGCCTCGATCCGGCTCTGTTCGGCAAGCACCCGAATGGTTCGGCCGTCGATGCGGCGAGTCTTTGCGTGAAAGCTCCCGCTGTGATCGAGGTGCGTATCCCGGCGGGCCTTGTCGAAGGCTACGAGTTCGTCGCTACGGGCTCGCTGCATCGCGAGACCGGTGCCGAGGGAAGCGTCCAGCTTCAAGTGCTCCCTGCGAAACCGGAGCGAGTCACGGGCCTGCTGCCGACAACGGCGACGGAAACCAATGCAAACGGTCCGTGGACATCGAACAACCGAGGCGTGTCGCACGCGACTCCGATCGTCGTCAACGACGGCAGCGAGTCGCGACGTCGTCTCGAAACCGCGCTCGCCGAATTTCGGTCGCTGTTTCCGATCGCGCTTTGCTACACGAAGATCGTGCCGGTCGATGAGGTCGTCACGCTGGCGCACTTTTATCGCGAGGATGATCAGCTTCAGCGACTGATGCTCGACGAGACGCAGACCGCGCGGCTCAACAAATTGTGGGACGAACTGCTGTTTGTCAGCCTCGACGCACTGACGCAAGTCGATGCTCTCGAACAGTTGATTCAGTACGCGACGCAGGACGCCGATCCGAAAGTCTTCGAGCCGCTCCGAAAGCCGTTCGCCGAACGCGCGGCCGCGTTCCGCAAGCAACAGGTTGATGCCGAGCCGAGTCACCTCAACGCGCTGATCGCATTCGCTTCGCAAGCCTACCGCCGACCGCTGCGGGACTCGGAGGCTGCCGAACTGCGTGGCTTGTATCGCAGGCTACGAGACCAAGAGTTGCCGCACGACGAAGCGTTCCAGTTCACGCTCGCGCGAGTCTTCGTGTCGCCCGCGTTCTTGTATCGACCAGAGAAGGCGCTGCCCGGAACCGCAGCAACGCTGGTCTCCGATTGGGAACTCGCGACGCGACTGAGCTACTTCCTCTGGTCGTCTCAGCCAGACGACGAACTGCGCCGAGTCGCCGCGTCCGGCAAGCTTCGCGACCCGAACGTCCTCGCCGAGCAAGCTCGGCGAATGCTGAAGGACGCTCGCGTCCGACGACTGGCGACCGAGTTCGCCTGCCAATGGCTGCACATCTACGACTTCGACACACTTGACGAAAAGAGCGAAAAGCACTTCCCGGAATTCCGCGAACTGCGCGGCGACATGTACGAAGAGTCGATCCGCTTCTTCACCGACGCCTTCCAACGCGACGCCTCGGTCCTGAGCTTCTTCGACGCCGATCACACGTTCGTGAATGAACGGCTGGCGAAGTTTTACGGGGTCGCGAGCACCGGTGCTGATTGGCAACGCATCGACAACCTCAAACAGCACGGCCGAGGCGGACTGCTCGGCATGGCCTCGACACTCGCGAAGCAATCGGGAGCATCTCGCACCAGTCCAATCCTGCGCGGTAACTGGGTCAGCGAAGTGCTGCTCGGCGAGAAACTGCCGAAGCCGCCCAAAGGAGTCCCGCAACTTCCCGAAGACGAAGCGGCACTCGAAGGGAAGACCGTGCGACAACTCGTCGAACTGCACAGCATCGACGAGAAGTGCATCAAGTGCCACGAGCGAATCGACCCGTTCGGATTCGCACTGGAAGGCTTCGACACGATCGGCCGCCGCCGCGATAAAGACCTCGGTAATCATCCGATCGACACGAAGACGAAGACGCCCGACGGCTCGAACATCGACGGCCTCACAGGACTTCGCGACTACCTGTTGAAGACTCGACGCGACGCCGTGCTGCGTCAGTTCTGTCGCAAGCTGCTGGGTTACTCGCTGGGACGCGGCACCCAACTCTCCGACGAACCGCTGCTCCAGGAGATGCAGCAAGAATTGGCAAAACACGACTACCGTTTCTCGGCCGCGATCGAAACAATCCTTCGCAGTCGCCAGTTCCGGGAGATTCGCGGGCAGGACGTCGAAGTCGCGACGGAATGAGAGTCGATTTTGGTCAATCGAATTTTATTTCAACCAAGAAAGGCCGAAACATGGCTCGGTCAGGAACATCCAAGTCGTCTGTTAAGAAAAATGTTCGCGAGATTCGGGTTCGATCCCACGGAGTCCAATTTCGAGGACTCGTTGATTTTGACCGCCATCGTGTTTTGTGTACGTCACTGCTCGTCGAGGGAAAATCTCCTGTGTCTGTCGCGAAGGCACTTCAGATTCGCAAGGAGGAAGTGTTTCCTTTGCTAAGAGACGCCTTCAAAAAAGGCGTTCTCCAACTTTCATCGCATTCGGAATCGAGTGTCTTGCCCGACCGAAACTCAACTGCCAGCACGAAAACCAAATCGCTTGCCTGGACTGAGGCGAAGGATAACCGACGCTGCCAGTTGATCGACCGTGAACTCTCTGGGGCGTTGACGCCCAACGAACAGTCGGAGCTAAGCCAACTCCAACAGGAAATGTTGAACTACCGTCGCAGCGTCGCTCCGCTACCGCTGGAAGCCGCTCGGCAACTTCACAAGAGTCTGTTATCGGAACTGTCCGCGAATGATTGACGCGACGTCGTTCAAATACCCCGCGAAGCCTCATCGCTACCGACATGGACCCAACGGCTATGAACGGTACAGTTCGTATCGTCCGTGGTTGCGCGATGAATTCGACTTTCGTTGCGTGTACTGCCTCTTTCGCGAGCGTTGGTGTCCGATCCTGAAGTTGCAGATCGATCACTTCATCCCTCAGATTCTCGATCGCTCAAAGACCACCTCTTATTCCAACCTGATTTACGCTTGCCCAACGTGCAACACTCTGAAATCCTCTCATCGCCTGCCGTCGCCACTGAAGGCTCTGACGTCAAAAGCCATCAGCGTCAATGAAGACGGAACCATTCAGGCCACAACTACCGAGGCTCGACGAATCGTCCGCATACTGGGATTGGATTCACCTGAATTCAACGAGTGGCGTCGGCTAATCATTGACATTGTCGCGATGGCTGCGAAAGTCGCGAATCGTTCCAAGAGTCCGCAACGGAAACTCTATCGTGAGCTACTCGGCTATCCGACGGACCTCCCCGATCTGTCAAAGCTCGATCCGCCCAAGAACACTCGTCCGGCTGGAGTCCACGAGAGCACGTTCGCTCGTCGTCAACGAAGTGAGCTTCCTGAAGTCTATTGAGACCCGCGATTGATCCGATTCTTTACCAAGAGGAATATGACATGTCTCAACATCACTTTTCTCGACGAACATTCCTGCGCGGCGTCGGCGTGACGATGGCCTTGCCCTGGATGGAGTCGCTGGCCGTTTGGGGCGACGAAGCCACGAAAGCGAAGAAAGCCAGCGAGGCTCCGGTTCGCATGGCGGTGCTGTTCTCCGGCAACGGCTTTCACAGCACGGAGTGGTGGGCCAAAGGGGAAGGCGAGCAGATGGAGCTCGGCAAGGTGCTCGCGCCCCTGACCGACTTCCGTAAGAAGATGGTCTACATTCGCGGACTGTTCAACGCCGAGGCGCTGAAGGGAAACATCCACAGTTCGATGACCGGCAATATCCTCTCCGGTGCGCCGTTGACGGCCGGCGGCGAGATTCGTTCCGGCACCAGCATCGACCAGTTGATTGCTCAACGGCACGGCCGATCGACGAAAGTGCCTAGCCTCGTGCTCGGCTGCGAGAAGTCGAATCCGTCGGTCCACAAGAATTACTCGATGATCTATAGCTCGCACATTTCGTGGTCGTCGCCGACGACTCCGACGCCGCTGGAACTGTATCCGTCGCTGGCCTTTGACCGGCTTTTCAAAGACGAAGTGCAAAAAGGCGACAAGAGCGTGCTTGATGCTGTGCTCGCCGACGCGAGCGATGTGCGAAAGCAGATCAGTAAGTCGGATCAACGCAAACTTGATGAGTACCTCGATTCCGTTCGCGAAGTCGAGCAGCGCATCGAGCAAGCCGGCAAGCGCGGCGAACTGCAAGGCTGGAAGCCGACGCTCGACAAGCCGAACGTCCCGCGCCCAGCCGACGGCATCCCGCAGGACATCTCCGAACACATGCGGCTGATGTGCGACATTTTGGTGCTCGGCTTCCAGACCGACACGACGCGCGTCTGCACGCTGAAGCTCAACAATGACCACAGCTCGCTGAGATTCCCGCACCTCAACGTCGATTACATGATCCACCATTTGCTGTCGCACTCGGACACCGCCGATTGGCTGAAGGTGAAT